>JBEEOY010000026.1:0-21583 GCA_041191345.1 Pseudomonadota bacterium | reverse complement strand
AATGCTGGATTTCGGCTAAGTTTTTGAAACTGGGCTTCGGGAGCCACAATCGCGACAATAGCGATTGTGGAACGGAGGGATTGTCCCCGGGCCATCACACAGGATGAGATAGGCCTCCACTCTCATCCTACCCCAGAGGAGCCTGGTATATACGCTGGGTGGAGATGTCGCGGATCAAGGCCCTGCAAGGCGACTAGACATTGGCCTGATGCTTACACATAGTCTTGCCCAGCCCGGCAATCGAGCAAGAGAGAGGCAGAAGGCATGGCGACACGTGCGATCACCCCGATAGATGTCAGTGATTTGGCGCTCTATACTGAGGATCTATGGCACGAACCCTTTGCTAAGCTGCGCACCGAAATGCCAGTAAGCTGGCGGCCAGAGAGCCCCTATGGGGGATATTGGTCTGTCGTGACTCACGGCCTGGTGAGTGAGGTTGAGCTGCACCCCGAGATTTTCTCCTCCAGCTGGATGCATGGCAATATCACGATTGCAGATCCGGCCCCGGAGTCCAACCTACAGAACTTTATCGCGCAAGACCCCCCAATTCACACGGCGCAGCGCAAAGTCATCACGCCAGCCTTTAGCCCAAGCCAATTGGGTAAGTTGGAAGATCAGGTGCAGGCGCGGACGCGGGCTTTGCTGGATAAGCTGCCCATTGGCGAGACATTTGACTGGGTGGAGACAGTGTCCATCCCCCTCACCATTGGTATGCTCTGCATCCTGTTCGACATGCCGTGGGAGCAGCGCCACGATATTAAGCGGTGGTCCGATTGGGCCAGCAATATTGGTCCGGAAACCCAAAACGAAGACTATCGAGCTGCCTTTATGGGGCAAATGATGGAAATGCTGGAGCGCTTTGACGGTTTTATGGAAGCGCGCCGCAATTTGCCGCCAAGCGACGATCTGTTGAGCCGAATGGTCCATTCAGACGCCATGGGCAATATGAGCCCCATTGAGCGGCTGTCCAACATCGCGCTGCTGATTGTCGGCGGCAATGACACAACCCGCAATTCGATGAGTGCGCTTGTCGAAGCATTTCAAAAATTCCCAGGCGAATTGGATAAACTACGTGCCGACCCCAGCCTTGCGGCCAATGCGGCGCAAGAGATTATCCGCTGGCAATCCCCGGTCACGCATATGCGACGCACGGCTGTCATGGATACGGACCTTGGCGGGCAGAAAATTGCCAAGGGCGAAAAAGTCGTGATGTGGTATATTTCAGCCAACCGCGATGAGAGCGTCTTTCCTGATGCCAATCGCTTTGATGTCACCCGCGCCAATGCGCGCCGACATATTGCCTTTGGCCATGGCATCCACCGCTGTGTGGGCGCGCGACTTGCAGAAATTCAGGTCGGCACGCTGATTGAAGAAATTGCGCAAAGGCGCCTCCAGATTGTGCCGCAAGCTGCGCCAACGCGGCTGGCGAGCCCCTTCCTGCATGGCTTCACCGCCATGCCAGTTCACCTCAGGCAAGATTGAGTCTTGGCCTCGACATACGCCTTCGTGATCACTTTATCCGTCAAAAGGAACGCGACCCGATGACCTACACTGTGTTTGGCGCGCTCGGCTCTCCTTATTCCATCAAATTGCGCGCTGTGCTGCGATACCGGCGACTGGCCCATATTTGGGTGGATGGCGCCCCTGCACGCGAGGCTTTGACACAGGTCCGCGCGCCAGTGATCCCCGTCTTACGTTATCCAGATGGGCATTATGATAACGATACGACACCGCTCATCTATGACCTTGAAGCACGTCATGCCGAGCGCGCGGTTGTGCCCAGTGATCCGGCCCAAGCCTTTATCGCGCATCTTTTGGAAGATTTTGGCGATGAATGGCTCACCAAGGCTATGTTCGGCTATCGCTGGCTGGAAGAGATTGATCAGGTGCAGATGAGCCGCTGGCTGGCCTTTGACAATATGAAGGGCGGCGGTTTGGAGCGGAGCCAAGGCTTTGCCGCGCAATTCCGCGACCGCCAAGTGTCCCGCATGGCGCTGGTGGGCTGCACGCGCGAAAACTTTCCGCTGATTGAAGCCAGCACACGCGCGGTTCTCGCCGCATTGGAAGCCCATGTTGTTAATCAGTACTGCTTATTTGGTACACGCCCAAGCCTGGCTGAATTTGGCCTTTATGGCCAGCTCTCTCAGCTGGGGACGGACCCAACCCCACAGGCCATGATGCGTGCCGATTATCCCTACACCTATCGCTGGTTGGCGCATATTGATGATATGAGTGGCGTTGAGGGCGATTGGACACCCGGTTTTGCACCTGTGGTGCACGAATTGGTGCGTATTGCCGGAGAGGTGTACGCCCCCTTTCTACTGGCCAATGCAGCAGCAGCGAATGAAGGCGCGGAAACCTTTACCATGGAAGCCATGGGCCTGCCCTATGGCCAAGGCACGTTTAAATATCAGGTCAAATGCCTGCGGGAGTTGCGCAGCCGATATGCCGCCCTTGCGCCAGACGCGCGCGCGGCGTGTGATACCGTGCTGACAGCGCCATGGCGTGCCCTGCTCGCCCCCGAAAGCACCCCTTTATGAAGACGCGACGGCAGGGTTGCCAGCTTGGCGGCCCTTAATCGCTCACACGAATAACGGATTTGGCCAGTCCTGATCCTGACATGGCAAAGCGCATTGCATCTGCAAAATCGTCCAATGCGAACTCCTGGCCAATTGGTGGTATCATTTTGCCAGTGGCGACCCAAGCAAGCAGGTCGTCCAAATGGCGCATCGCATGCGCATTTTCGTACAAAAGAAATTGCCGAACATCGACACCTACCAACGACGCCCCCTTCATCAGGGACAAGTTAATGGGAAGCTTTGGGATTGGCCCACCCGCAAATCCGACGACCAGATGCCGCCCACCCCAATTGAGCGAACGAAATGCTGCCTCAAATAATGGCCCGGACACTGGGTCAAAAATGACATCAACGCCTTTCCCGCCACAGATTTGCTTCAGCCTGTCGCGCCAGCCATCTTCATTGGTATCAAGCGTGGCGTCCGCACCAAGATGAAGAGCAAAGGCCCGTTTTTCCTCTGTTGAGGCAACGGCAATGACCTGCGCACCCAGCACTTTACCCACTTGAATGGCAGCACTGCCCACACCACCGGCTGCGCCAAATATGAGGAGACGTTCACCTGAGCGTATTTGGGCGCGATCCCGCAGGCCGTGCAAGGCCGTCAGATAGTTAACTCGAAAGCCAGCCGCTTGTGCATCAGCCAGTTGGTCAGGAATGGCCGTGACCATTGCGTGCGGAACGACAACATATTCTGCCAGCCCACCCCCAAAGGAATTGGCCATCACGCGGTCACCAATTTTTACAGACTGCACCTGTGCACCAACAGCCTCGACAACGCCCGAAATCTCTTGCCCCGGGGTGAAGGGAACAGGTGGTTTAACTTGATAGCCCCCAAGCGCCACAAGCGCGTCCACATAGCCCATGCCGCACATCTTCACGCGGATAAGGACATCCCCTTCTGCCGGTGTCGGGCGGGGCGCTTCAACCAGCCGATAATCCTCAACACTGTCAATCTTTTCCGCTTGGACAAGTTTCAAGAGCCAGTTCCTTCTTCTAACTATGCCCAACACATCAAAGGCAAGGTGGAGGGATGTTTAGGCCTGCAAGATTAAATCTGCGCCCTTTTCTCCAATCATGATTGCAGGCGCGTTGGTATTTCCAGACACCAGACGTGGCATGACAGAGGCATCAACCACGCGCAGCCCAGTGACGCCATTGACGCGCAAAGAGGGATCCACAACGGCCGTCGCGTCGATCCCCATGCGGCAGGTGCCCACAGGGTGATAGCCCGTATTGCCATAGGCTTTGGCATATTCCACCAACTCATCATCCGTTTGGCAGGCAGCGCCCGGCCACGCTTCATACTCAACCAATGGCGCTAAGGATGGACTGCTGACCAAGTCGCGCGCGATCCGCATTGCACGCACGGATAATCTTTGATCTTCTGGCGCATCCAGCCAGTTATGAACAATGTCGGGCACCTCTTTAGGGTTGGGACTGTTCAGCCGCACATAACCGCGAGATTCGGGGCGCAAAACATTTGGGCCAAGCGTTAATCCGGGCCATGGCGACAGCGCAGATTTCTCACCCGTAGCGGCTGCGTCCAAATCTCCTGTCACAGGCAGGCAGTGGAATTGAATATCTGGCCGATCCAGCGCGGCATCAGATTTCAAAAAGGCCCCTACTTGGGCGGCAGGAATAGTCATCGCGCCATCGCGCCGTGCCACATAGCGCAGCACATTCCACAACAGACGACCGCCCGACAATTCTTGGTTATAGCTGTAGACACCCGCACGCAGACGCCAGCTCATCGTCAAAATATAATGGTCTTGCAGGTTTCGGCCCACATCTGGGCTATTCTGCACCACGGGAATGCCCATGTCCTGCAAATGCGCCGCTGGGCCAATGCCTGACAGCAGCAACAGCTTAGGGCTATGATACGCCCCTGCCGACAAAATAACTTCACGCCGCGCGGTTATCGTCTGAAGGCCCTGAGTACCGTCAATTTCGACGCCCGTTGCGCGATGATCTTCAATGACAATGCGGCGACACTCAGCCCCCGTCAAAACTGTTAAATTGGGCCGCTTCATCGCCGGGCGCAAAAAGGCGTCTGCTGCGGAGCATCGGCGGCCATCGGCCACTGTTGTTTGATAATAAAAGGCACCAAATTGATCGGCGCCGTTATAATCGTCTGATCGCGGCACCCCAATATCAGCAAAGGCAGAGATAATTGCATCATTTGTGGGGTTGCGGTGCGACACTTCTTCCACACGCAAGGGTCCCTCATCACCGCGCAGCTCAGTTCCACCGCCCGCATAGCTCTCGCTTTTGCGAAAATACGGCGCAACATCTGCCCAGCCCCAGCCAATGGCGCCCAAATTGCTCCAGCTATCATAATCGGCCTGTTGGCCACGCACATAGAGCAGACCATTGATATTGGAGGAGCCGCCAAGGCCTTTGCCTCGGGGCAGCAACATCTTGCGCCCCTGAATAGACGGCTCGGATGCCCCAAAATAATGCCAAGAATGGCCCGGACCATTGGCCGTAACGCCAAATCCAGCAGGCATGGACAACAGGAATGATTTACCGCTGCCGCCAGCTTCTATCAGGATCACGCTATTGCGCGGGTCTGCCGATAGGCGATTGGCCAGAACACACCCTGCCGATCCGCCGCCAATAATCACAAAATCGGCTTCCACATTCCCCCCTGTCTGCGCTTAACGGGGTCCAACACGCCCCCGGCACTCTCGCGAGTTCAATCCATTCTTCTTATATCTTGTGTTCGCTTGCCAAGGGATAATTTCAGTGCCCATTTTGAGCCGAGGCAATCATGGTCGCGCTGTGGCGCAGAAGGACCATTGGCCCCTCGCCCGCCTCAACATAATCAACGGCAATCCCATTCACCTCGACCTAATGATGCGCGAAGCTGCTGGGATTATGAACGTCGCGCACCGCCTAAGCGCTGAGCATTGATCCACCTGGTCGATAGCCCGAAGGATTGGGCAACCAGCCATTTTTGTCCAATGTTTCTTCGACGCTGCCGTAAAATTCGCCAAGCCGATAGATGCGACGGGCCTCATCGCATGAGGCAATGGGGCGCCATAACTCTTCGGAAATTTTAACCATCTTCTCAATTTGCTGAACGGATGTGGCGCGTTCGCCGCGGCGGCCCCATAGATTATCCTCTTGGCCCACACGGACATGCAGGCCCATGGCAATGCCCATGGTGCATAGCGGGTACATAGAGCGCATCAGCCCTTCGACCGTGCAGACCGCATTTTGCGGCATGCGGTTCACAAATTCCAACAGGTTGCGAGGATTGGGGCCATCATGCCCGCCGCCAATCGCAACCCAGTTGCACACCAAAGGCCCCTTATAAAAGCCATTGCGGCACAAGCGCTCAACCGTGTCGAGATCTTTAATGCTGCCAATCATGAAATGGGTTTGAATACCTGCCTTGTCGAGCCGCCGAATATGCTCCTTCATAAAGACAGGCCCGCCTTCATAAGTCATATTGGTATAGGCTTCGCGATAGCCCGGATCCCACATCGACGTGCCCTTGGCGTCTTCTTCCGTAATCAATTCCATGACGTTCATCTGGTTGGTGTTCACCACCAATGTCACTTGATCGGGCTTGGGCGACAAGTCTGCCAGCATATGGCGGGTGTCGTCAGACATCCACTGGGCAGCTTCGCCCTGATTGCGCGGTGCAAAGCTGATCGAGCCGCCAATTTGCAAAATCATGCCCGGCACAGCGCTGCGCAAACGATCGAGCATCTCGTTGAACATATCGAGATTTTTTGAGCCCGACCCATCTTCTTCGCGAACATGGACGTGCAGCACAGTCGCGCCAGCATTATAGCAATCAACGGCCTTTTGCACCTGCTCTGCCATGGAAACGGGGATGTCATCACTGTCACGCGGCAAAAAGCTGGGCGCATAGGGCGCGACTTGAATGACCAAAGGATCCTGATTTTCCGGCAACAGGCTTTCGTCGAAAAACTGCATGGTCTTAATCCTTTTCAGCGATGGGCATAGCAAGCCCGCGTTTGGCCATTTCTTCGGCCAGCATAGGGGCACCAAGTGCCACAGAATGAATGCCAAGCACGGCAACGCATTGCAGCACGGCCATGATTTCTTCAGGCGTTGCGCCGACATCTAGCGCCTTGGCAATGTGGCGGCGCGTGCCGGGGGCGTACATGTGCGTACAACTGGCATCGACCGCAATGGCGATCAGTTCATACGTCTTTGGATCAAGCACGCCCTTGCGAACGGGAAGGAGCGCCATATCCAGAAACTTGTCCATCCATTCGGCATCAAACTCCGTGGCTTCGTCCCAAGCGGAATTCCACCCGCCGCCGGCTTTCATAGCGTCGATAATTGGCGTTTTGCTCATGTCGATGGCCCTTGCTGTACACGCCCAAGGTTGAAATGCTGCAGCACCTCTGCCGCCACAAAATCTGGGCGTTCTTCTGGGATCCAGTGGCCACAATTTTCTGCCACGCCGCCGCTAACATGGCGGGCAACCCGCGCCCAGCTGTCCAAGGCGGTCATCCCCCGCCCCCGCGTATTTGGATCACCGCCATAGACAAGGATCGGCATGTCCAACCATTTACCCGCATCGCGAAAGGCCGTGTTGTCCGCAATGTCTTGCGGGACTGCGCGATAATAGTTGAAGCCCGCCGTCATCGCGCCTGGCTGGCTATAGGCGCGCACATATTCTGCCTGCGCTTCTTCGCTAATGGCATCGGGCCGCGCCCCGGCAAATTGGTAAAAGAACCGAAGATACACATCTTCGCGCCCTTGCGTCAGCGCCTCGGGCAAGCCGGGCAAAGCATGGAAGCCAAAATGCCAGCGGCTATGATGTTCAATTGGCCCACCATCGCCCAGCACAGGCGCATCAAAAATCGCCATGGACAGAACACGGTCGGGGAATTGTGCGGCCAGTGCAAAGGCCACTGGTCCACCCCAATCATGCGCTACCACCCGAAATGCGCTGTGGCCCAGCTTTGTCATCAGTGCGGCAATATCGCGCGCCACTGTCATCTTATCATAGCCGGCCTCAGGGCGGGAGCTATCCCCCAGCCCGCGCATATCAGGCACAATGACGCTGGCGTGCGGGGCCAAGAGGGGAATAACATCTCGCCACATAAACCAAGTCTGCGGCCAGCCATGCAGCAGCACGATGGGCGCACCCGCGCCCGCCGTGACATAATGAAGCTGGACATCGCCCAGATCAGCATGATGGTGGGACAGCGCTGCAGCCATATCCTTAACTGCCTTGTCCGCTGGTCAGATCGACCAGCGCCGTCCCAGCTTTTTTCGGGGAAAATGGCAATCTAGTGATCCTCTCATTGTGCTGACACGTCTCGTCTCTTCAGTGACGGGACGTTAAAATGGTCGGTCTCCAATGATCGTGGCTCGGTTCATCCGCCGGATGCAGGGCGCATAATCCATCACGGCATAATGCTGGGTGCAGCGGTTATCCCAGATGGCGACACTGTTCGGCGTCCAACGCCACCGAACTTGATATTCAGGAATTGCAGCTTGTGAGATCAGATAGCGCAGCAGCTGGCCGGACCCATCAGTAAAGTCTTGGCCATAGCGCACCCGCTTTGCCGTGTGATAATTGGTAAAATGCGTCGCAAATCCACCGACAAAAAGACTTTTGTTCCCCGTTTCGGGATGTGTGCGAACAACGGGATGCTCAGGGTCAGGATAACGTTCTTTCATCGCCAGCCGCTCTTCAATGGGCTTGGCCGCCATGAAACTCGCCTCCATGGAATGGCGCGCTCTGAGATGAATAATATCTTCCTTAATGTGATCGGGCAGCCGTTCAAAAGCGAGCTCCATATTCGCCCACATGGTATCGCCGCCCACCGGAGGACATTCCACGCAGCGCAGCACCGCACCCATGGGTGGGCATTCGCGCCATGCAGCATCTGAGTGCCACGCATTTTCGTATCGCTCAGGCGGGCTCTCCGGAGATTTCCAGATATGGATGATGCCTGGCTCACCGTCTGCGCTTTTTGCAAGAGGATGGTCTTCCAGCTCCCCAAAGCGCCGCGCAACGCCCGCATGTTCCGCATCGGTCATATCCTGATCGCGGATAAACAGCACTTTGTGCTTGATCAGCAGCGCGTTGATTTCACCGGCCATATCATCATTGGTTGCAGCCTCTGCCAGTCGAATACCGCTCAGCTCTGCGCCCAATGCACATGTGAGTTGATTTACCTTCATTGCAGATCTCCTTTCCGGGAATATGCAGGCTGAGAAATGCCGGCACGGGCTGCACACCAAATCATTGGCAAGCCACAAAAAGCGATAAGATCAGCCCCTAAAAGGGGCAGAGTCCAACTGAGAGCAGAGCCGGAATCCGCCAAATATTGGCTTACAACGCCAACGCCGAGGGCCAGCCCACCAATCATTAAAATGTTAAGCGTCAGCATGTTCAGCCCAGTTGCCGTGGCTTTGAGATGATCCGGCAATTGCTCTTCAATCACCGAGAAAAGCGGGCCGTAAATCATCGTCATGAACAGGATGGAAGCCGCCATGCCAATGCCGAAAAAGGGGCTGTCGCTTGGCAGCAGGCGATAGCCAATAATCAAAGGCGCAAGCAGACACAGCAGCACAAGGCTTGTCATTGCCCGATCCACCTTAAAGCGCCGATGCGCCCAATCCGCCACCATGCCCGCCCCAATGGACCCAATGAGGCCAAAGGGAATGAACATCAGGCCATAAAGGCTGTTTGCTGCTGCCTTTTCCAAGCCCTTATCTTCGTTCAGCCAGAGTTGAACAAAGGGGCTGGTCGCCACATGTGCGTGAAGGAAGATCAACCCAAGCGAGGCCCAGCGCAGCCGGGCATTGGTGCAAAACACAGCCCAAAACTCTCGCAATTGGCCTGCCACAGGGGGCAGATCCGCTGGCTTGGCCGTTTTGTCCTTAATGCGGGCCACTGCCAGCGTCGCGACAATGCCAATCGCAGCCATAAGCAAAAAGCACCCGCGCCAGCCCAGCACGGGGCCCAGCGCGCCGGCAATGAGGAAACTGCCGCCAATGCCCAAGGGTATGCCCGCAAAGAAAAGGCCAATTGCGCCTGCTTTCAGCGCATCTGGCGTCCGCGCCAAAATGATATTGGTGGCTGTCGGCACAAGCGTTGCCTCCCCCGCTGCCACAAAGGGCCGTGCCGCCAACATGGTCCAAAAGCCCTGCGCCAAGCCTGCAAGGCCTGTGAACAAGCTCCAAACACCAACGCCTGTGGTAAGGACTGGCACCCGGCCGACCCGATCAGCCAGCAGCCCGGCCGCCAGCGCCGACACCGCATAAACGCCGCTAAAGGCAAGGCCCGCGATCAACGCGAATTGGCTCCGGTTCAAGTCCAGATCACGCATGATGTCACTGGCAAAGCCAGCGACCAGCTGCCGATCAATCTGGTTGATGACGTGCAGCAGCAGCAAAAAGCAGAGCAGCCCCCAAGGGGCGGCTTTGGGCGGATGGGCGGCAGATTGGGTCACTCCGCCGCCTGTGCAAAAGCTGGAGCCACATAAGGCTGGGGCCGAACCTTTTCAGACCAAGCGGCAACCCGGTATAGGCGGCGCAGCTGGCTGCTAACATTGGCTGTCACGCCATAATGGGTAGTTGCAAAATTATCCCAAATCGCAACATCGCCCGGCTCCCAAGCGTGGCGCACCTGAATTTCGGGAATTTTGGACATTTCATTTGCCAGCTTGATCATGGCTTCTGAATGAATGGTTTCAAAGCCCTTGATGCGATGAACATAGGCATCGCCCACACACAGGCAGGGGCGGCCAGTTGCATGATGACGGACAACGGCCGGATGCACCGCATGCTCGCGATTGGCCATGATCCGATCAATAATGGCTGGATCGCCAAAGTCATGCCGCAGCATCAAATAGACTGAGTCATGCTCAATCTCGACATTTTCGAAGAATAGCTTCAGTGCGTGCGGCAACCGCTGATAGGCAGCGTACATGCTTGCCCACATGGTGTCCGCGCCAAAGGGCACTTGCTCTGCTTGCAGGATGGACATGATATTGGGATGTTCGCGGGCCAGCACATCATGGTGCCACAAATCCGTTGTTGATTTGGTCTTATCCGTTGTTAGCCGTTCAATCACGACAACTTCAGGGTGCCCCTCATCCGCTTTGGTCGGCGCAAATGTGTGTTTCTCCAGCTGATCACCATAGGCCAGCGCAACACGCTTCATCGCGTCGAACGGCAAATGCTGGTTGCGGCCAAATAGCACGCCATATTCCCATAGCGCCTCACGCAGATCGGCAAGGCCTGCATCGTCCAAATCCGCCAGATTGCACCCTTCAATCCAGCCGCCGATCACAGGCGTGCGAGGGACAACCCGGAAATGACGATAATCACGCGTCTCGAGCATCGGGTCTCTCCTCCCTCACCTCTTCTCTGTCAGAGGCTATCGGTAACTAGGGTATTTAGTATTGCCATTTGACGACAAATGATAAACACTTCACGACAAGGAGATCGCGTTGACCTTTACAGCCCAAGTTCGTGCGACAGCGTTGCTGGACTTTCCAGCCGTGGCCCTAGAAGCTGGGATTGATCCTTATGTCGCGCTGCGTGGGGCAGGCATTGATGTCGGGCTCATTTCCCGCGGCGATATGACGATCCCTGCTGATCGCGTGGCTTGGCTGCTCGATGGCGTCGCAGAAAAAGCAGGCATTGCTGATCTGGGCATTCGCATTGCCATGCGCCGGCGCCTTGCCAATTTGGGCGTTGCCGGCCTTGTGCTTGGCCAGCAGATCAATGTGCGCGCCGCGCTGGCGATGGCAGAACGCTATGGGCATTTGCTGAGCAATGCCTTGAGCCTGACTGTGGAAGAGAATGGGTCTGTCGCGACAGCCATTGTGGGCGTGGCTGTTGGATCATCCGCGCCCGCCCGCCAATCCCGCGAATTGGGTTTGGCAGCCTATGTCCATCTGTTTCGATTGCTTTTGGGGGAAGCATGGGCCCCAAAGGCAGTCTATTTTTCGCATGCCAAGCCGCGGGGCTCTACACTCCACCAGCGTTTTTTTGGCTGCCCTGTGCATTTCGATAGCAGCTTTGATGGCTTTGAATGTCCTGCTGCCGACTTAGATCGGGCGAATGAAGATGCCGATGCTGCGCTGGCAACCTATGCGTCTCTGTTGCTCGATAGCTTGCCAAGCCAGAGCCGCACGTCATCAGGAATGGTCTTGCGGCTGACGCACGCACTGCTGCCGATGGGGCGCGCATCGCTGCGCCATGTTGCGCAAGCCATGTCGCAACATCCCCGCACGCTGCAACGCAAGCTGGCCGAGGAAGGGACAGCGTTTGACATCATCTTGAATGAAGCCCGCATAACCCTGTCTCAAGAGTTGTTGCGGAACAATCGCTTGACGATTGACGCAATTGCCGTGCGGTTGGGCTATGCACATCCTTCGGCATTTATACGCTTTTTCCGCCAGCAATTTGGGGCACCCCCGGGTGCATGGCGCGCCAACAACAATCAGGCGTTTGACGATATAAAGAAAGCCCCATGAGGCCTTTGCAGCCGTTTAGACGAGTGCCCTCTCAACCTGCTAGGCTGCACCCACGCCATATGCTTTTGCCAAGGCCAGAAGCCGCTCTGCCTGTTTCAGATGCGGAATATCGACCATCTTGCCATCTAGCCCAATTGTTCCGACGCCGGGGTTGGCGGCAAAAGCCTCAACGATCCGGCGAGCATGATCCATTTCTTCTAGCGACGGCAAAAAGGCCGCATTGATGATCGCGACTTGCGCTGGGTGGATTGCCAAGCGGCCCGAAAAGCCCTCAGCGCGTGCCGCCTGACACGAGGCTCGCAACCCCGCTTCGTCGCGGAAATCGGCATGAAGCGTTTCAATTGCCTGCACGCCACTGGCATGGGCGGCCAACAAGCACAGCGACCGGGCCATTTGGAAGGTGAACATCCAATCCCCACTGGCTGTGCGATTGCCACTGGCCGCAATTGCGGTTGCCAAATCTTCCGCACCCCAGGTGAGGCCAGCAAGGCGTGAGAGGCCGGCCCCTGCAAATTCGCCCAGATGGAATGGCGCAACTGCAGTTTCCGTCGCTATTGCGATAATGCGCGTCGCGGCATCCGCAGCGCCGCGTGCGGCCTCAAAGGCATCAAGATAATGGCTCAACTGGCGCACACAGGCCGGACCATTGGTTTTGGGCTGTAAAATGCCATCCGGCCCGGCGGGCATGATCTGCGCCAAATCGTCCAGCGCAAGGCCGCTATCCAATGGGTTAATTCGCACCCAATAGCGCGGCGCGCCGGCCCCACGCGGCGCACTGCCCAAAAAATCTGACACGCGCTTGCGAGCATCAGCTTTTTGCGGAGGGGCCACTGAGTCTTCCAAATCTAAGATCACAGCATCGGCGCCGCAGCCGGCAATTTTAGCGAGCTTTTTCTCACTATCGCCGGGAATGAACAGCAAGGAGCGCAACGGCACGTCCATCATGCGGCCTCCACCGGGCGTTTGCGCTGCAAGCCTGTGCGTTTGCAGCTGGCGACGAGATCGCCATGCTGGTTGAACGCCTTGTGCAAGAAGGTGACAATGCCCGCATCAGGGCGCGATTTGGACTCGCGTAGATCAATGACTTCCGTCGTTACGCGCACCGTGTCGCCATGAAAAAGCGGCTTGGGAAAACGCACTTCATCCCAGCCCAAATTGGCAATTGCCGTACCCAAAGTGGTGTCCCCGACCGAAATGCCAACCATAAGGCCAAGCGTGTAGACGGAGTTGACAATCCGGGCACCAAATTCGGTGCCTTTCATATATTCTTCGTCAAGATGGAGCAGCGCCGGGTTGTGTGTGAGTGTCGTGAACAGGACATTATCTGTCTCAGTCACCGTGCGGCGCATGGCATGGTCAAACACCTGCCCCACCACCAGATCATCAAACCACAGCCCGGCCATTGCCCTGCCCCCTACCTAAGCGCCAAGGCGCGCGCGGACACGTTCAGCCTGCGCCATGATGTTTTTCACCAAATCTGCACAGGTTGGGATGTCATGGATCAGCGCCTGGCTCTGCCCGCTGGTCCAGATGCCGCCATCGGTATCGCCATCGCGCAGGACATTTTCACGCCCGCGCTGACCTGCCATCAATGCCTTTACATCCTCAAAGCTCTTCGTTGGATCGCGCTGAATTTCGGCAACCTGAACGGAGACAGCGTTCTTGGCGACGCGCGCGGTATTGCGCAGCGAGCGGCCAACAAGCACCGTATCCAGCTCGGTATTCTCAACAATCTTCTGCTTCACATTGGGGTGGATTTTGGCTTCCACGGTGGCGCAGAAGCGCGTGCCCATATTGACGCCATCGGCACCCAGCGCGAGGGCTGCAACCAAGCTGCGACCATCGGCCATGCCGCCCGAGGCAATAATCGGCGTATCGGGCAGCGCATCGACTGTGGCGGGCAACAACACGACCAGCCCGACATCATCTTCCCCCGGGTGGCCGGCACATTCAAAGCCATCAATGCTGATAACATCCACACCCTTGTTCACGGCGGACACAGCGTGGCGGACCGATGTGCATTTATGAATAACTTTGACGCCATTTTCCTTAAAGCGCGGCAGGTGATCGGTCGGCGCGCGGCCCGCCGTTTCAACAATCTTGATGCCCGACGCGATAATGGCTTCGCGATATTCATCATAGGGAATGGGGTTGATCGAAGGCAGCAGCGTTAGATTCACACCAAAGGGCTTGTCTGTCAGCTTCTTGGTCTTTTCAATTTCCTCCAGCAGCGCCTCGCCACTGGGGAACATGTGTGCCGTGATAAAGCCCAAGGCGCCCGCATTGGCGACTGCCGCCACCAGATCACCATAGCCAACACCCGTCATGCCGCCCATGCAGATTGGCGTTTCAATGCCGAACATTTCGGTCAATCGTGTCTTGAACATCACCCTCTCCCTCTTGGCCGCTCCGCGGCCTTATTGGCCTTCCAAATGCCGGAATTGTCCGTTGCAATAAAGCAATTCTTCCAATCCGCAGCGATTATCCACCTGTTGCACAACACCAGCAAAAATCCGGTGCGTCCCAAAATCCATGCTGTTGGCCACATCGCACGCAATACTGGACAGGCTCGTCCGCAACGCAGGCATGCCCGCCAGATCATACCAATCGCCCTCAACAAAGCGGCTGGCTTTTCCAGCAGGGCTGCCAAAAGCCGTGGCGACGGCTTCATCCTCGCGGCTCAAGATATTCAGAACAAATTTGCCCGAGGCTTCCAATGTCTGCATCAGGGAGGCGGAGCGATTGACGCAAATTAAGACCGACATGGGATCAAAGCTAAGCGAACAGGCGGCTGTTGCCGTCATCCCCGCATTGCCATCGGGCCCGCGGCTGGTGATGAGATAGACCGCCGAGGCCACATGGCGCATCGCTTGGCGAAAGTCGGTGGCAAGGCTTTGATCTGTGTGAAGTGCAGGAGTCGCCATACAGCTGCGCTAACAGCGAAGTGCAACGGGGTCGAGAGGGGCCATATCTGCCTTTTAGGTAGGGGCAGACTTTGCGCTTGGCCGCGCCCACCCCGCAATGCCATAACGCGCAAAACGGCCCAGCCGCTATTGGATGAAGGAGAGCGCACATCATGTCTGACGCACAAGACCCCGCAAATAATCAGCCCCCGGGCTATGTACCGCCCAAGGTCTGGGTGTGGGACAAGGCGAATGGCGGCCAATTTGCCAACATCAACCGGCCCATTTCCGGTGCGACCAAAGAAGTAGAGCTTCCCGTTGGTAAGCACCCTTTCCAGCTTTATTCCCTGGGCACGCCCAATGGCGTCAAAGTGACAATCATGCTCGAAGAGCTGCTCGCCAAGGGGCATGCTGGTGCGGAATATGATGCGTGGCTGATTAACATTGGCGTGGGCGATCAGTTTGGGTCTGACTTTGTTAGCATCAACCCCAATTCAAAAATCCCGGCCATGCGCGATATGTCTGCCTCGCCCAGCATCCGTCTGTTTGAGAGTGGGTCGATGCTGTTTTATCTGGCCGAGAAATTCGGAGAATTTCTTCCAACCGATCCGCACAAGCGGGCCGAAACAATGAATTGGCTGATGTGGCAAATGGGCTCTGCTCCCTATGTGGGCGGTGGTCTGGGGCATTTTTACGCTTATGCGCCCTTCAAAATGCAATATCCCATTGATCGGTTTGCGATGGAAACCAAACGGCAGTTGCACGTGCTGGACACGCATTTGGCGCAGAACCAGTTCATGGTCGGCGATGACTATACAATTGCCGATATTGCAATTTGGCCGTGGTATGGCGCGATTATGCGTGAAGCCTATAATGCGCAGGAGTTCTTGTCCGTGCATGAATATACGCATCTGGACCGCTGGGTGACTGAAGTGGGCCAGCGCCCGGCTGTGATCCGCGGACGCATGGTCAACCGCACCTTTGGACGACCAGAAACGCAGTTGCGTGAACGGCATGACGCCAGTGATTTTGAGAATAACCGCGAAGATATGGTCATCGCGCGGGGCGGCCAGCGCGTCTGACGGCGCCATTCCTTATCTGAACAGCCCGGCGGGGAAACCTGCCGGGCTTTTCTTTTGGATCAGGCGTCGCCGCTGGCTTCCAGCATCTTAATAATGCCCGAAAAATCGACTTGGCCTTGGTCAAGGTCTGCAAACGCCTGATAGAGCTCGGCCGCGCGCGCGCCCATCGGAACAGCGGCATTCACCTGCTCTGCCGCTTGCATGGCGAGCAGCAAGTCTTTGAGCATAAGGTTGGTGGCAAAGCCGCCGCGATACTCATCATCTGCTGGGCTTTGCGGGCCAACGCCGGGCAAGGGACAATAGCTGGTCATCGACCAGCTTTGGCCCGAGGCCTTGGACGAAATGTCGTAAAACACCTTGGGATCAAGACCCAGTTTTTGCGCCATGACAAAGGCTTCGCACGTCGCGATCATTGTCGCGCCAAGGATCATGTTATTGCAGATTTTGGCTGCTTGGCCCGCGCCACTGGCACCTGCATGGATCACAGCTTTGCCCATCGCCGCCAAAATTGGCTGGGCGTGCTCAAAAGCGCTGGGCGTACCGCCAACCATGAAGGTGAGCGTGCCCGCATTGGCCGCCGCAATCCCGCCAGAGACAGGCGCATCCACCATTTCATAGCCGCCACGTTTGGCCGCATCGCGCGCCACTTTGCGGGCAGTTTCGACATCAATGGTCGAACAATCAATCAGCGTGGTAGAGCGCGGCGCATGGCCAATAATCTCGTTGGAATACACCTCGTCGACAATCTTGCCATTGGGCAACATCGTTACCACTATTTGCGCATCCGCCACGGCCTCTTTGATGGATGTGCAGGGCGTGCAGCCTTTTTCCTTCGCACGGGCCAAGGCCTCTTTGGACAGGTCAAAAGCGCGCACCTCATGGCCCACACGCGCCAAATTGGCTGCCATGCCACCGCCCATATTGCCCAACCCGATGAACGCGATTTTCATGCAACCCGTCTCCAATCTGCCATGCCGAACGTGTTTCAGCATCTAGTGTCACTGACGTTTGTAATTCAGCATTCTGCGTGTTCATGGACCCTGAAACGAGTTCAGGGTGACGCCTAGGGCATCACTTCCCCGTCCAGTTCCCCGGGCGCTTTTCAATAAAGGCCGCCATACCTTCGCGCTTATCTTCAGTCGCCGTGAGCACTTGGAAAATGCGCCGCTCCATCAACAAGCCTTGATCCAGCGTTGTTTCAAAGGCGGCGTTCACCATTTCCTTATTTGCAATCGCAGCCAGCGGCGGCATCGCGGCGATTTCAGCAGCTGTTTTCAAAGCCTCTTCCACAAGTGAAGCCAATGGCACCACGCGCGCGACTAGGCCCGAACGTTCCGCTTCTTCTGCACCCATCATCCGGCCTGTAAGGCACATTTCCATCGCTTTGGCCTTGCCAATGGCACGCGTCAGACGCTGCGATCCACCCATGCCCGGGCCAACGCCCAGCTTGATCTCGGGCTGGCCGAACCGCGCCGTATCTGCCGCAATGATGAAATCAGCCATCATCGCCAGCTCACAACCACCTCCCAAGGCAAAGCCATTCACAGCCGCAATCCACGGCTTGCGCGTGGCCTTCACCACATGGCTGGTCCAACGGCTGAAGAAATCATCCGCGTAAAACTCAGCTGCTGGCTTATCCGCCATTTCCTTAATGTCGGCGCCAGCAGCAAAAGCCTTTTCGCCGCTGCCCGTAATCACAGCACAGCGCTGCGATGCATCTGCCTCGAACGCGGCGAAGGCCGTGATCAGCTCTTCCAACACTTGGGAATTCAAGGCGTTGAGCGCCTGGGGGCGATTGAGCGTAATCAGCGTGACAGCATCGCGCTGCTCCACAAGGATGGTTTCATAGCTCATAACGGTTTCCACTCTTCTTCTTGGGGCAAGGGCGCAAAAATCGCGTCCAGCAAATCCTCCGTCACGCCTTGGGCTGTGGCGGGGCTCCATTTGGGTGCATTGTCCTTATCAACAATCACTGCCCGCACGCCTTCGGTAAAATCTGGCCGCACCAGCACACGGCTCGCGATGCGATATTCCATCACCATGTTGGCCGCAAAATCGGGGCAAGACAGGCTCTCGCGTAATTGGCGCAACGCAACCTTGCACGTCTGCGGAGATTTGGTCCGCAGCGTCGCCAATTCCTTCGCCGCCCAGTCCGAGGGGTCCGCTTCAAGAGCGTCCAACACATCCTCATAGCTATCAGACGCGAACAGCCGGTTGATCTGCGCGATATTGCCCACAATCCGCGCCTCTGGAGGCGTGGCGGACAAAAGGCTCAAAACCCCATCAGCACGGCTCGGGTCTTCAGCAATCCGCGCTTTGGCCTCGGCCAACTTCTCAGGCTCAAGATAATGCGTTGCCAACCCAATGGCGAGGCATTCTGCTCCATCTAGCCGCGCACCCGTGAGTGCCAGAAACGCGCCCAACCGCCCTTCCAACCGAGAGAGATACCACCCCCCGCCGACGTCGGGGAACAAGCCGATGCCTGTTTCAGGCATGGCAAAGCGGGTGTTGGGCGTTGCCACGCGCAGGCGTGCAGGCTGGCTAATGCCCACGCCACCGCCCATCGTAATGCCATCCATGAACGCGATAATCGGCTTTTCATACGTGAACATCAGATGGTTGAGCTGATACTCATCATGGAAAAAGCGCCGGCCCGAAACGCCCGCATCATCGAGCGCAGACTGGCGCAAAAAGGCAATATCGCCCCCGGCACAAAAGCCCCGTCCTTCATGATGATCAACAATCACAGCATCCACTGTCGGATCATCGCGCCACGCCAAAAGCGCCTTCGTCATGGCATGGACCATATCGAGCGTCAGGGCATGGATCGCCTTGGGCCGGTTAAGGCTGATGATGCCTGCCTTGCCTTCAATGCGGGTAACAACTTCACTCATGCCTTGGTCAGCTCCCGACCGATGATCATGCGCATGATTTGATTGGTTCCTTCAAGAATAGAATGGACGCGTAAATCGCGCCAGAAGCGCTCAATGGGATAGTCCATCAAATAGCCATAGCCACCATGAAGCTGGAGCGCGCGATCGACAATGGCAGAGCCGCTGTCTGTTGCGAGACGCTTGGCCATTGCCGCAAACTTTGTTTTGTCAGGCGCATTGGCGGTAACCTTGGCAGCGGCGAGGTAAAGCAGCGCGCGAGCGGCTTCGAGATCGGTTGCCATATCCGCCAGCGTGAACTGAGTGTTCTGGAACTCCGCCACTGGCTTGCCAAATTGCTGGCGCTCTTGCGTGTAGCGAATGGCTTCATCCAAACAGCGCTGCGCCCCGCCCAGCGAGCAGGCGCCAATGTTTAAGCGCCCACCATCAAGCCCAGCCATTGCGAACTTAAAGCCATCGCCTTCTTCGCCCACCCGATTGGCAATGGGCACGCGGACCTCTTCCAAAATGAGCTGCGCCGTGGGTTGGGCGTGCCAGCCCAGCTTCCGCTCTTGCGCGCCAAAGCTGACCCCGGGCATATCCTTCTCAATGACAAGGCAACTAATGCCCTTGGCCCCAGCATCACCCGTGCGGACCATGACGACATAGACTTCATTTTCGCCCGCGCCCGAGATGAACTGCTTGGTGCCGGTGACAACATAATGATCACCCTCGCGCCGGGCCGTTGTCTTCAGCGCGGCGGCATCTGATCCAGAGCCCGGCTCAGTCAGACAATAGCTGGCAATCTTGTCCATTGAGACAAGGCTGGGCAGATACCGCGCCTTCAAATCGTCCGACCCAAAACAGTCGATCATCCATGCCGCCATATTATGGATCGAGATGAACGCACTGGTGGCCGGACAGCCATAGGCCATGGCTTCCATAATCAGGGCCGCTTCCAGCCGCCCCAGCCCAATACCCCCGGACTCTTCCGACACATAAATAGCACCAAAGCCCAGCTCTGCCGCTGCTTTGATCGTGTCACGCGGGAAGATATGCTTCTCATCCCATTCCGCGGCAAAAGGCGTAATCGCATCCGCCGTGAACTTCGCCGCCATGTCCTGAATGGCGCGCTGGTCCTCTGTCAGGTCAAATTGTGTCATCATCACCCCATAGTTGGAATGATAAAGGCATTGCCCCCATCTGGAGAGCCATCAGGCCAGCGGCTGGTGATCTTCTTCACCTTGGTCCAGAAGCGAATGCCTTCCATGCCATATTGATCCTGATCGCCAAAGCCAGACCGCTTCCAGCCACCAAAGCTGTGATAGGCCACAGGCACGGGGATCGGCACGTTAATGCCCACCATGCCGACGTTCACACGGGCGGCAAATTCGCGCGCGGCGTGGCCATTGCGCGTGAAGATAGCAACGCCATTGCCATATTGATGTGCCGAGGGCAGCGTGAGGGCCTCTTCAAAGCTTTGCGCCCGCACAATTTGGAGGACAGGGCCGAAGATTTCTTCTTTGTAAGACGACATATCCGTCGTCACATGGTCAAACAGCGTCGGGCCCACAAAAAAGCCCTTCTCATGGCCCTGCAGTGTAAAGCCACGGCCATCAACAACCAGTTCAGCGCCCTCATCCACGCCCTTTTGGATCCAGCCTTCGACCTTTTCCTTATGCGCTTGCGTGACCACCGGGCCATAATGCGCCTCAGCATCCGTCGAGATGCCAACCTTCAAGGCGTGGATTGCCGGGACCAGCTTGGCCTTAAGCCGCTCGGCCGTCTCATCGCCCACGGGCACTACAACGGGCAGCGCCATGCAGCGTTCGCCTGCTGAGCCAAAGGCCGCGCCGGCCAGATCATTCACCACTTGGTCTAAATCCGCATCGGGCATGACAATGCCGTGGTTCTTGGCACCGCCCATGGCTTGCACGCGCTTTCCGGCCGCAACCCCGCGCTGATAGACATAATGGGCAATGTCGGACGAGCCGACAAAGCTGACGGCCGCAATTGCCGGGTGATCCAAAATGGCGTCGACCATTTCCTTATCGCCATGCACGACCTGCAAAATCCCTTCAGGCGCGCCCGCTTCCAACATCAGTTCAGCCAGACGCACAGGCACGGACGGATCACGTTCCGACGGCTTGACGATAAACGCATTGCCGACCGCAATTGCAGGGCCGAACATCCACATCGGGATCATCGCCGGGAAGTTAAAGGGCGTAATGCCAGCGCCCAGCCCCAAGGGCTGGCGGACTGAATAGACATCAATGCCGGGGCCCGCGCCTTGCGTATATTCGCCCTTCAAAAGATGCGGAAGACCACAAGCAAATTCAATCACTTCCAACCCGCGCTGAATATCGCCTTTGCTGTCCGCAATCACCTTGCCATGCTCGGCCGAGAGCATATGGGCCAGATCGTCCATATTGTCTTCAATCAGCCGCTTGAAATCAAACATCACGCGCGCCCGGCGCTGCGGATTGGTCGCCGCCCATGCGGGCTGTGCGGCAAGCGCGGCCTGCACCGCGCGCTCCAGCACCGCCGCATCGCCCAGAACCACTTGCGCCTGAACACCGCCTTCATTGGGGTTGAACACATCGCCAAAACGCTTGGGCGCACCACCCGCCCCGCCCACAATGAAATGATCAATCTGACGCAT
>JBEEOY010000025.1:0-17206 GCA_041191345.1 Pseudomonadota bacterium | reverse complement strand
TGTATTTTTCAGCCCGCCAATAATGCCAAGCTGCCCAGAAGCCGCTGGGCGCAAGGATCAGCTGGGCCAACCGCAGTGAGTCCGCATCTGCGCCAGCCGGACCCGCAAAATAATCACTGAGTGCCCCGACAAGGCCGGGCGCCACGATCAGATTTAGAACGTTGGCAATCAGCAACGAAATGGCAATTGCCATAGCCCGCATATTGGGGGCTGCCAGGTTCTGGCACAGCGCCATGGCTGGGCCGATATAGAAATAGATGGTTGGGATGAAGAGCCACCACATGATCTTGGCAACGGCCAGATCATGCGTCCAATAGGCATAGAAAGATGGCAGCGTTCCCAATGCAGTAACAACAGCCAATAACCGGGCTATGCGACGAGGGTCAGCATAGCTGGGCCGGGCCACAACCCAAGCTGTCACCAGCGAGGCACCAATGCCACCGATGAGATAGATTTCTCCCAACAATCGACCGGCTTCACCTTCGTTCATGCCATAGGTGCGCTGCAGGAAGAGGGGGGTAAACCACATCAAGCCCCAGCCCCAAAAGGCAGATAAGCCAGCGCCCATCATACCATGAACGGCGGATTTCTGAGACCAGAGAAACTTGAGCGTTTCCATGACTGTCGCCGCCTTGTCACCTGAGACTGCGTCGAGGCGGCCACGCTTGGGTTCTTTAATGGTCACCAGAATGATGAGTGCCAGAATGATGCCGGGAATACCCAGAACTAAAAAGGCAGCACGCCAGCCATGATTGGTTGAAACAAGGCCTGCAATGTCTGAGCCGAGCCAAGCGCCAATGGGGGCGCCCAGAGCAAAAATTGTCATTGCCATGGAGCGACGATCAGCCGGAAAATAATCGGCAATAATGGAATTGCAGGCTGGTGTGCCGCCGGCTTCGCCCACGCCCACGCCAATGCGCGCCAGCAACAGGTCAAAATAGCCCCGTGTATATCCTGTCAGTGCGGTCATCGCGGACCATGCAGCAACTGACGCCGCGAGCAGCTTTTTCCGGTTGGTCCGGTCTGTCAGCCAGGACAGGGGTATGCCCATGATGACGTAAAAGAGCGCGAGGGGAATGCCCAGTGAAGCGGCCCCTGTGTCGCTTAAATTCAGCTCTTCACTGATCGGTCCCAACAATGTGGACAGAACATAACGGTCTGCAATGCTAATCGTATAGACCAGCATCATGATGAAAAGGACATACCAACGCTGGCCCAGCGTTGATACGGAATCGGCGTCTACAGGATTTTGAGTTGCCATTATTTACCCTCTCATCATCGTGCCAATTCTGGCCCTAAAACATCGCGTAATGGATCCAGATAGGGCGAGAAATTTTCCCATTGATCGACGCCGCTGCGGAACAAAGGCTGGCGGACTTGCTCAGAACTTGCGGTACGGACAGCGCGTTCAGTCTGGTGGAAGTTGATGCAGGCTTCTTCAAAGTCCAGACCACAGAAATCAAGCACGCGGCGCACCTGCGTTTCAAGATCATCGACAACGTCTTCATATTGAACCTTGAGGACCTTGCCGGGCAGCACCTTGTCCCAATGATCCATCAGGGCGACATAGTCTTTGTAATAATGGCCAATTTCCTCAAGGCCGTAAGTGAATTCCTGCCCCTCGGCGAACAATTGCTTGAACCCAGAAAAGCAGCATCCCATTGCGCTGCGACGCGCATCAATGATTTTTGCATTGGGCAGGATCATGTGGATCAGGCCAATATGCCGAAAGTTATTGGGCATCTTATCAATGAAAAAGGGCTTGTTCGTTTTGCGGTGAATGCGCGTGTCGCGCAAATAGGCTTCGCCAAAGGCCCGAAGGTCATCCCGAGATATTTCGCTGAGGTTCGCTGGATATCGCGCCTCTTCCCCAACGCGACGCCGTCCATCAAGCTTATGCGCGAGCGCCAAAATATTTGGCAACTCCATCGTGCCTTCAACTTGGCTATGCGATGCAAGAATTTGTTCCAGCAACGTAGAGCCCGCGCGCGGCAAGCCTAGGATGAAGATGGGATCTTGAGCTTCAAACCCTGAGCCGGCAGATTCTGCAAAGAGTTGCGGCGTGCAATGCTCAATCTGGAGGCCAATTTCCTTGGAAATTTTACGCCAATCATACCCAACTTCGTCGCGCTTCAGCCGGTTGCCGCGCTCATAATAGTCAAAGGACGTGGCATAATCGCCGCTATCTTCCAGCGCTTTGCCAATGGCGAAGCACAAATGATAGCGATCTACGAGTTGGGTGGTCGCCTGATCTTCTATGTCACGCATCTTCGAGACGAGATCCGCGTCAAAGCGATAGGTTTTAAGGTTGGCAAGGCTCCAATACGCGTCGCCAAAATCGGGGCGGACACGATAGGCTTGGCTATAGGCCTCAATGGCTTCTTGTTGGCGTCCAGTTGTCTTCAGTGCGTGGCCAAGCGTTAAATGCACACTCGGATTGCCGGGTTGGGCTGCAGCTATCGTCTTATAAATGGACAGCGCCTCATCAAAATTCCCGACGCCCAAGCTTTGATTGGCATAGAGCATTTCAACTTGCGGATTTTCCGGGTCGTGTTCGCGCAGGATTTTGGCCTGCTCGAGGGCTTGTGCAAATTTCTGCCGACTTTGCAGCACCGTTACATAATCAAAGCGTGCGCCGGGATTATCGGGTTCAAGCTCGACTGCAGACTCCAAAAGAAACTCGGCCTCATCCAGCACGTTAAACTGCGTGCCAATCTGCGCGAGAAGCCGCATCGCTTCTACATGGTGCCCATGTGTCTGCAAAAAGGCGCGGCACAGCTTTTCCGCCCTTAGGAAACGGCCTTCCTCAATAAGGCTTGCCACAGTCAAAAGCTCAGGGGGAAGGGCGCTCCAATAATCGCACTGAATTTCGGCAAATTCTGCAGCCGCTGTCCGCCCTGCGGCACGATTGAGGCGCGCAAGCATGTTCCAGCTGGCCAGCAAGGCGCGATTATGTGTGATGGCGTTTTGATAGGCCATTAAAGCGGCATTGCTGTCGCCCATATCTCTCAGGCAATGGCCATGTTCCTGATGAGCACGGCCATTTGCGGGGTTGATGGAGATTAACCGCTTAATTGTTGCGAGCGCATCGGCAAATTTGCGCTGTGTCCGTTGAGAAACGGCAAGAATGTAAAGGGCGTCGCGATTATCAGGTTGGTCGGCCAATAGCTGCTGGCATAGCGCTTCTGACTCTTTGGCTTGCCCCTTTTGCAGCATATCGCGCGCTTTGGCTGCGATGGCATCGCTATCGAGGGGGGTAACCGTAACGTTCATGGCCTGCAAATCCTTATCTTGCGGCAAATTCTAATAAGATATGAGTGCCAAAGTAAGGACGTTCGTGGGACGATGTCAGTCTAAAAATGTCTGGCAGTGTAGAAAAGAAAAATCCCGCCCCATTTTTGGTGGGGCGGGATCTATCAGATGTTTACATCTTGTACGACAAGCGCAGGCCGATTGTCCTTGGGCGTGACGTGGTCACACGCAATTCACCATCATTGCCGCTCTTGAAGAGCTCTGGCTTGGCGTTGGTCATATTTTCGCCAAACAGCTCAATCGTCCAATTGTCACGGCCAGCGCCAATCGCGGCATTGACCATGGTATAGGCCTTTTGGTCTTCCGACGCACGAACCGGAACGATGACGTCGCCCGGCTTCACAGTCACGCCGTTATAAACAACGGGAACCTGTGCGACATAACCCAAATGGGCGTTGAAGGTCGGGAACTTGATGTCAACATTGTCGAACACCGTTGAGATGCTCTTGCCAACATAGTTCACGCCTGCCTGCACATAAGGACGCAAGCCAGAGGTGGTTTCCCATTCATAACGACCGCGAATATTGCCCTGGAACTTGGGGCTCAGCGCAAGCGGGCTGCCAACGGGGCGAAGAACTGAGGCGTTCTTGAGCCATTTTGTCAGCTTGGAGTCGTTATAAGAGAATGCGGAATTGATCGTGAACTCGGGCGTTGCACGCCAGGTAACATCACCTTCAAGGCCGCGGATCCGGGCATTCGTGAAGTTCGTCGTGAACGTCTGGTTAGAGATGTTCTGATCGAAAATCGTCTGCTGAATGTTTGTCCAGTCAATCTGATAGGCAGCAAAATTCAATTGCATACGACGATTAAGCAGCGGGAATTTACCGCCGATTTCATAGTTCTTCACTTCATCCGGAACATAATATTTCAGGCCATCGCACGCCGCTGTTGTGGCGTTACAAGGCTTGCGGTTGAACCCGCCCGGACGGAAGCCTTCGGAATAGGTTGCATAAACCAGCCCGCCATTGTCGAGCTTGTAGGTCACGTTCCCCTTGAAGATGAAGCCATTATACTTGGCTGGCGAGAGGCCCTTCAATGTCTGGCGGAGATCAGCCGAGATATTGTAGGTCCGCGGCGGATTGGCACCAGGCGAGTAGGTTCCCGTTGCAGGGTTGTACACGGCACGTGCGCCACCAAAGCTGCCATTTGACGAGCCAACCATCGAGGCCTTTTCGTCATAATAACGCGCACCGCCCGTGACTGTCAGCTTTTCTGGAATGAGGTCGTAAGACACTTCACCATAAGCTGCCATCTGACGGTCTTTACGGACGACATCGTTGAAGAAGCCAACCTTGACCGGCTTTACGCTGCCATCAAGCGGTTGAACCGAAGGATTGGCCGAACGCGGATAAATGAAGCCAGCTGCTGTCTGGAGATACGACCAATCGGTGTTATCTTCCAAGCGCAGATCGTCATAGAACAAGCCAGCCGTTGTCCGGAACCGGTTTTCTGCTGGTGACGTAACGCGAAACTCTTGCGTGAAACGCTTGGTTTTGTTGCGTACCGAATAGCTCTTATTGGGAGCATAGCAGGTCTTGCCGATGTTTCCGTTATAGGCCGCCGTGTAATAGACACCGCGATCGCACTCATAATAAGGCAAATAGAGGCCGATGTTGGAGTAAGATGCATAATCCGCCACCTGACGGGCATCATGCTTCAAGAACGACCCTGTGTAGATCATGTCCAAGGCGCCCAGACGGCCATTCACCGTCCAAGTCGTTTCCGAGAACTTGTCCTTCAACTTGTTGGCGCCAAACTGAGTGACCTTCATCGGACCAACAGCGGGTTCATAATCGAACACGCCATCCGTATCGAGCTGCTGGCGCATGTGCATCAGATCAATCGACCAATCGTCATTCACTTGATAGGTCGCAGCGATGCGGCCGCCAGAATAAGTGGCGTCGTTATAGTTGTTTTCAACAAACGCATCGTTGTTGATCGTCTGACGGGTCGGCGCAACATAGGTTGAGCCAGTGCAGTTCACGACACCCGTACAAGATTGGATCGCACGCAGAACGAGCAACGGGTTACCTGTTGGCAACTTACCGGCAACGCCCACATTGCCATTGAATGGCATCTGATAGGTTGCAGCGACGTTATCAATGTAACCACCCTGACGGTCCGAATAGGCGACCAAGCGGATCGCAAACTTGTCCTTGATGACGGGAATGTTCACAAAGCCATTAACGCCTGTGCTCTCTTCGCCGCCCTTGGTGAACGAGTGGCTCGTGTTCACGCCAACGCCAAAATCGCTGAGATTCGGCTTATTGGTGATGTAGCGAATAGCGCCGCCCATGGCGCTGGCACCAAACAAGGTGCCCTGCGGCCCAGCCAGCACTTCGACGCGCTGAAGGTCAACGGCATAAACGTCGAGGTTGCGGCCAACAAGCGAGGCAGGCGCATCATTCACATACAGCGCGACGCTGGGGCTAACCCCGGCGGTCCCGTTAATCTGAATGCCTGCCGTGTCTGTTGAAAGGCCACGAATATAGATCGAGGATGTGCCGGGCCCACGCGATGCTGCGCGAACATTGGGCAGATATTCCACAAGATCATCAAAGTTCGCGACGTTCAAGCTGGAGAGGCTGTCGCCACTCAAAGCCTGGATTGCCAGCGGAACCTTATTGATGGCTTCTTCACGACGCGTGGCGGTCACAACGATGTCTGGAATCGCACCATCATCGTTCGACGCATTGCTGTCTTGCGCCAAGGCCGGGACACTGCCCGCGCCAAATGCGGCAAGAACGATTGTCGCTGTTGATAATTTTAGTAGTGCTTTCAAAGCCTCTCTCCCCTTTAATCAGACCGCCTATCTACACGACAGACGGCAATCCCACACGCGATAGTTTATTTTTTCTCCAATGCCAGACCTGAAGCCCGATCAGAAGGCCAACAAATGAAGATTTTTTTGACAACGGTAAATTAAATTACTTCGGCAATCACGATATCTTCAGCCACCAATTAGATGACCTAATGCGGGGTTCTGAGCGTTGGAAATCCGGCAGTGAGATAGGTAGTCGAATAAAAAAGAATTTAAATCGGGGGAGCCTTATGGCGTCAGATGCAGATTTTGTCCTGCTGATTTCAAGCGACGACCGCAAAGGTATTGTTGCCGCAGTCGCGAATTCGATTGTGAGTCAGGACTGCAACATCGTTGAAAGCGCGCAATTTGGTGATGCGTCAACAGGTCGCTTTTTCATGCGCGTGGCGTTTAGTGTTCCTGCCGGCATGACTTTGGATATGTTTTCTGAGGCTTTTCTGCCGGTAGCCACTGCCTTCCGGCTCGATTGGCGCGTTCATGATCTAAGTCACAAGCTGCGTGCGATGATAATGGTGAGCCAAGGTGGCCATTGTTTGAACGACTTGCTGTATCGGACCTCAACCAACCGGTTGCGCATTGATGTCACCAGCATTGTTTCTAACCATCTGACCTGGCAGCGCCGGGCGGATCATGAGGGCGTGCCATTTCATCATCTGCCAATCACACCTGAAAATAAGCTTGAGCAAGAAGCCAAGCTCTTGGCGATGGTTGAAGAGCAGCAGGTGGATCTGATTATTCTGGCGCGCTACATGCAGGTGTTATCCGACCAGCTGTGCCAGAAATTAGATGGTCGCGTGATTAACATTCACCACAGCTTTTTGCCCGGCTTTAAGGGCGCTAAGCCCTATCACCGGGCGCATGAGCGTGGCGTGAAAATGGTTGGCGCAACGGCGCACTATGTAACGGCAGATTTGGACGAGGGGCCAATCATCACCCAAGACGTGTCAGTTGTTGACCATGCAGACACAGTGGATGACTTGATTGCCCAGGGCCAAGATACAGAAAGCCGGGTTCTGGCGCGGGCTGTGAAGCTGCACAGCGAGCATCGGGTTCTGCTGAACGGCAATCGAACCGTTATCTTTAAATAGGAGGCGCTGGTGTCACGAGAGCATCAAATGATGGCCTCGCTGGCGGACTTGGGCATGGCTGTAACGCTTCATGAGCATGAAGCTGTCTACACTGTGGAGGAAAGCGCTGTCCTTCATGCGGAGATCGCGGGGGATCACACAAAAAACCTCTTTTTGAAGGACGCAGGCGGGGCTTTTTGGCTCGTGACAGCGCCTCATGATCAGCGTGTAGACTTGAAAGCGCTTCCTGCCGTCATTGGGTCCAAAAAGCTAAGCTTTGGCAAGGCTGAAGACATGGAGCAGCTATTGGGGGTGACGCCAGGGTCTGTGACGCCGCTTGCCGCATTTAATGACCAAGAGGCAAAGGTGAGAGTGGTCCTTGATCGCACCTTGGCACTTTCGGGCTGTATCAATGTGCATCCGCTTCGCAATACGGCGACCCTCAGCATTGCTGGGCCCGATTTGGTAAAGTTTTTGGCCACGCACCAGCATGAGGTGTTGGTTGTTGATTTGCCGGAGCCTCAATAATGCGCCGGTCACGCTATTGGATGGACGTTGTTGGCGTGCCTGTGTTAGCCCTCTAGCTGGGCTGGCGAGGCCTTAGATATCTGCAGATTCTTGAAGTTAAAGATAAGGATAATGGACAATGAAGACCCGAGCAGCTGTAGCATTTGAAGCGAAAAAGCCGCTGGAGATTGTGGAGCTGGACCTTGAAGGCCCAAAGGCTGGTGAGGTTTTGGTTGAGATTATGGCGACGGGGATTTGCCATACCGATGCTTACACGCTGGATGGGTTTGACAGTGAGGGCATTTTCCCAAGCGTCTTGGGCCATGAGGGGGCCGGCGTGGTGCGTGAGGTGGGCGCAGGCGTTACCTCAGTAAAGCCTGGCGACCATGTGATCCCGCTGTACACGCCGGAATGCCGCCAGTGTAAGTCCTGCCTGTCGGGCAAGACAAACCTGTGCACCGCGATCCGCGCGACGCAAGGCAAGGGCTTGATGCCTGATGGCACGACGCGCTTTAGCTATAAGGGCCAGCCAATTTATCATTATATGGGCTGCTCCACCTTTTCGAACTTCACTGTTTTGCCGGAAATCGCGGTGGCGAAGATCCGTGAAGACGCGCCGTTCCAAACCAGCTGCTATATCGGCTGCGGTGTCACGACGGGCGTTGGCGCCGTTATTAACACGGCCAAGGTGCAAGTGGGCGATAATGTGGTCGTTTTCGGCCTGGGTGGCATTGGCCTCAATGTCATTCAGGGGGCACGTCTGGCTGGCGCCAATAAAATCATTGGTGTCGACATCAACCCCGACCGCGAGGAATGGGGGCGCAAATTTGGCATGACGCATTTCCTGAATTCCAAGGGAATGAGCCGCGAAGATGTGGTCGCCAAGATTGTGGAAATGACTGATGGCGGCGCAGATTATACTTTCGATGCGACAGGCAATACGGATGTGATGCGCACCGCACTTGAGGCCTGTCATCGCGGCTGGGGCACCAGCATCATCATCGGTGTGGCTGAAGCCGGCAAGGAAATTGCAACGCGGCCTTTCCAACTGGTTACAGGCCGTAACTGGCGTGGCACTGCCTTTGGCGGCGCCAAGGGTCGTACCGATGTGCCCAAGATCGTCGATATGTATATGCAGGGCAAGATTGAGATTGATCCCATGATCACCCATGTCATGGGCCTTGAAGAGATCAACACGGCTTTTGACCTGATGCATGCCGGTAAATCCATCCGGTCCGTCGTAGTTTTCTAAAGCACAACAGTATGATTTTGACCTCACCAGAGCCGCCACAGCATATCCTCAGTGCGCCAACCGCATCTCGAGGCGTGCTGTGACTGTTCTGGACATTCTTGACCGTCATCGCGGCATTGAGGGGGCTTTGCTTCCCATTTTGCATGATGTTCAGGCGGCGTTTGGCCATGTGAGTGAAGAGGCAATTAAGACGATTGCGTCTTCACTCAACTTAACACGTGCCGAAGTTCATGGTGTGGTGAGTTTTTACCACGACTTTAAAACCGCGCCTGAGGGGCAGCCTGTGCTCAAGATTTGCCGGGCAGAGGCTTGCCAGGCGCGTGGCGTGGAGGCCCTGGTTGCAGGTTTGGCTGAGAACAGCCGGGTAAAGCTGGAAACGATCTATTGTCTGGGCCTGTGTTCTGTTGGGCCTGCGGCCATGACGGGTGATAAGGTTCATGCCCGGCTGGATAAGGCCAAACTCCAATCTTTGGTGGACTCGCTATGAAAGTGCGTATTTCTGATGACGCACTGGCGCTTGCCTGCGGGGCGGATGCTGTTGCTGCGGCGTTTGAAGCTGCTGGCGCGGAAGTTGAGCGGACATCCTCTTGGGGCATGCATTGGCTAGAGCCTTTGGTGGACATTGATGGCATCGGCTATGGGCCTGTGGCTGTTGAGGACGTTACGTCAATTGTCAGCGGGCAGGGCGCATCCTTGTCTATTGGCGCGATTGCAGACCACCCCTTTATTGCCCGCCAGCAACGCCTGACATTTGCCCGCGCTGGTAAAACGCGATCCTTGAGCTTGGCAGATTATGAAGCCACGGGCGGCTGGGTAGGCCTGCAGCAAGCGCGTCAATTGGGCTCAGACGCCGTTATAGACGCACTGATCGCATCTGGTTTGCGCGGGCGTGGCGGGGCGGGGTTTCCGGCTGGTGTAAAATGGCGGACAGTGGCGCACGCCAAAGCCGATCAAAAATACATCGTCTGCAATGCTGATGAGGGCGATAGCGGCACCTTTGCCGACCGGATGGTGATGGAGGGTGATCCTTTCCAACTGATTGAAGGCATGGCCATTGCCGGTTTTGCCGTGGGCGCGACCAAGGGCTATGTCTATATTCGTTCCGAATATCCGCATGCCATTCAAAAGATGCAGGCCGCTGTGCAGGCCTGCGCCCATCTTATTGCGCCCTTTGATGTTGAAATTCGTGTCGGGGCAGGGGCTTATGTGTGCGGGGAAGAAACCTCGCTTTTGAATTCGCTGGAGGGCAAGCGGGGGGAGGTGCGCGCAAAACCGCCACTTCCCGCGCTAGAGGGCCTATTTGGCAAGCCAACGGTCGTTAATAACGTTCTCACGCTCGCGACTGTGCCTTGGATTATGGCGCATGGTGCGCAGGCCTATGCCGATTATGGAATGGGCCGGTCGCGCGGGACGATGCCTATCCAGATTGCAGGCAATGTGCGTTATGGCGGGCTGTTTGAAACCGCATTCGGGATCACGCTGGGCGAATTGGTGGCGGAGATTGGCGGCGGCACAGCAACCGGGCGGCCGGTGCGTGCCGTGCAAGTAGGCGGGCCATTAGGGGCCTATCACCCGCCAGGCCAGTTCGACACGCCGTTTGATTATGAGAGTTTTGCCGAGATTGACGGCCTTATTGGCCATGGCGGCTTGGTCGTTTTTGACGATAGCGTCGATATGGCAAAGCAGGCCCGGTTTGCGATGGAGTTCTGCGCGGCAGAAAGCTGCGGCAAATGCACGCCATGTCGATTGGGCTCCACGCGTGGCCTTGAAACGCTCGACCGCATTCTTGCAGGCGAGAATGTTGCTCAAAATCTCGCGCTTGTTGAAGATTTGTGCGATACAATGAAATTCGGATCGTTATGTGCGCTCGGCGGTTTTACGCCTTACCCCGTGCTCTCGGCGATCAAGCATTTTTCTGAAGATTTTGGCGAACGGTGACCGCATGACCTATCAGCCACAAAGTGATTTTGGGACACCTGCTGCCACGTCAGATGCGCAGATTACGCTGACCATTGATGGCCGGACTGTGACGGTGCCGGCAGGCACGTCCGTCATGCGCGCGGCCGCTGAGCAGGGCACGTCGATTCCAAAGCTCTGTGCAACAGATAGCCTTTCGGCCTTCGGGTCTTGTCGGCTCTGCCTTGTGGAGATTGATGGGCGCCGTGGTACGCCCGCCAGCTGCACCACGCCCGTTGAGCCCGGCATGGTTGTCCATACGCAAACGCCGCGTCTCCAAAAGCTCCGTAAAGGTGTGATGGAGCTGTACATCTCTGATCACCCGCTTGATTGCCTAACCTGTGGGGCCAATGGCGATTGCGAATTGCAAGATCAGGCGGGCGCTGTTGGCCTGCGCGATGTGCGGTACCAGCCCGTCGAGACGCATCTTGGCCAAGCCAAAGACCAATCCAACCCCTATTTCGATTTTGATCCCTCTAAATGCATTGTGTGCTCGCGCTGTGTGCGCGCCTGTGACGAAGTGCAGGGGACCTTGGCCCTAACCGTGCAAGGCCGCGGATTTGGATCAAAGATTTCCGCAGGCATCGCCTCTGATAACTTTCTTGGGTCAGAATGCGTTTCATGCGGGGCGTGCGTTCAGGCCTGTCCTACCGCGACATTGATTGAAAAGAAGGTCGTTGAGATTGGCACGCCAGAACGTGCCGTCGTCACGACCTGTGCCTATTGTGGCGTTGGCTGCACGTTCCGTGCCGAAATGCGTGGCGAACAATTGGTGCGCATGGTCCCGTGGAAAGAGGGTAAGGCCAATCGCGGCCATAGCTGCGTTAAAGGCCGGTTTGCTTGGGGCTATGCCCAGCACCAAGAGCGCATTTTAAAGCCAATGATCCGCGGGTCCATTAGCGAACCTTGGCGGGAAGTGAGCTGGGATGACGCTTTGGCTTATGCGGCATCAGAGTTGACGCGTATCAGCAATAAATATGGCAAGCAGGCATTGGGCGGCATCACCTCATCGCGCTGCACCAATGAAGAGACATTCCTTGTTCAAAAACTTGTCCGCGCAGGCTTTGGAAATAACAATGTGGATACCTGCGCACGTGTTTGTCACTCGCCGACCGGATATGGCTTGAAGACAACTTTTGGCACGTCTGCCGGCACGCAAGATTTTGACAGCGTAGAAGATAGCGACGTCATTTTAGTCATTGGGGCGAACCCAACCGATGGTCACCCCGTTTTCGCCAGCCGAATGAAGCGCCGCCTGCGCAAAGGCGCAAAGCTGATTGTCATCGATCCGCGCCGTACGGATCTTGTTCGCTCTCCCCATATCGAGGCGCAACACCATTTGGCGCTTCAGCCCGGCACCAATGTGGCGGTGCTAACGGCGATGGCGCACACAATTGTGACCGAAGGCCTCGTCAACGAAGCCTTTGTCAAAGAGCGCTGTGATTGGGATGAGTATCAAGACTGGGCAAGTTTTGTCTCTGAAGCACGCAACAGTCCCGAAGCGCTGGAAGCTATAACCAAAGTGCCGGCAGCGGACTTGCGAGCAGCGGCGCGCCTTTATGCTACCGGCGGCAATGGCGCTATCTATTACGGGCTTGGCGTGACAGAGCATTCGCAAGGCTCGTCCACGGTGATGGCTATTGCCAATCTGGCAATGGCAACCGGGAATATTGGGCGTCGTGGCGTGGGCGTGAACCCGCTTAGAGGCCAAAATAATGTGCAGGGCGCGTGCGACATGGGCAGCTTTCCGCACGAACTGGCAGGCTATCGCCATATCTCGGATGCTGCCACGCGCGCGCTGTTTGAACGGGAATGGGGTGTCCAGCTCGATTCTGAGCCGGGCCTGCGCATTCCAAATATGCTCGACGCCGCGACGGATGGGGTGTTCAAAGCCATCTACATTCAAGGCGAAGATATTCTTCAGTCTGACCCCAACACACATCATGTCGCTTCTGGTCTCGAGGCTATGGAATGCGTCATCGTGCATGATCTGTTTCTCAACGAAACAGCAAATTATGCGCATATCTTCTTACCGGGTTCGACTTTCCTGGAGAAGAACGGCACCTTCACCAATGCCGAACGTCGCATTCAGCCCGTCCGCAAAGTGATGACGCCGCTCAATGGCTATGAAGATTGGGAAGTGACCCAGAAACTGGCTCAAGCGCTTGGGCTGGATTGGAATTATACCCATCCGTCTCAGATTATGGATGAAATCGCGCGATTAACGCCGAGTTTTGCGGGCGTCAGCTTTGATCGGCTGGATCAAGAAGGTTCGCTTCAGTGGCCAGTGAATGAAAGCGCGCCAGATGGGTCACCCATTATGCATGTCGATGGGTTCGTTCGCGGCAAGGGCAAGTTTGTCGTGACAGACTATGTGCCAACGGATGAGCGGACGGGGCCGCGCTTCCCGCTGCTGCTGACCACAGGGCGTATCTTGAGCCAGTATAATGTGGGCGCGCAGACGCGGCGGACCGATAATGTGGTTTGGCATGAAGAAGATTTGCTGGAAATTCATCCTGTTGATGCCGAAAATCGGGGGATTAAGTCGGGGGACTGGGTCCGCCTATCAAGCCGTGCTGGCGAAACAACATTGCGTGCCACTGTAACTGAGCGGGTCGCTCCCGGCGTGGTCTATACCACCTTCCACCATCCTCTAACGCAAGCAAATGTGGTCACGACGGATTATTCAGATTGGGCGACCAATTGCCCAGAATATAAGGTAACCGCGGTGCAGATTTCGCCGTCGAACGGGCCGACAGAATGGCAAGAAAACTATGCCAAACTGCAAAGCAGTGCCCGTCGCATTGCAAAAGCTGAGGCGGCTGAATGACGTCTACGACAGACAATCTTGTTCGGATGGCGAACCAGATTGCTGCCAATTTGCAGCATGAGCCGGATGTTCCCAAAGCGGTTGCAGAGCATATCCGTCTCTTTTGGGATCCGCGGATGCGGCGACTTATTCTTGAGCCTCATGTTTCGGGCGTCTCACCCGATGTTGCGATTGCGCTCGACCAGCTTCGAGACGAGTCATGACAGCTTTTCGGGAGGTTGCAGTCCTCCGATTAACGCCTGATGACATAACGCCTGCATCACGATCACTGCCAATCGAAGCGCCTATTGCGATTGAATATAATGGCATCAGCTATGCTGTGATGATGGCCACACCGGATCAGCTTGAAGATTTCGTAACTGGGTTTTCCTTGTCGGAAAGGATCATCGCATCAATCGATGAGCTTGAAGACATCGACATATATGAAACCGAAAAAGGATGGATTGTTCGAGTTGCGCTGGCGCAACATAGGTTTGAGCCGATGCTGAACCGGGTTAGAGTGCGCGTATCGGAAAGCAGCTGTGGCCTGTGCGGTATGGAAAATTTGGAGCAACTGGCAACGCCCTTGCCGCCAATCGAGGCGCGGGTTGATGTTGCGCCACAGTCGCTGTTCTCCGCACTTGCATCCCTGAGAGCGCATCAGCCTTTGTCCGCAAAGACAGGCGGCGCGCATGTGGCGGCTTTTTGCGCGCCCAATGGAGAAATCCTCGACGCGCGCGAAGATGTTGGCCGCCATTGTGCGCTCGACAAGCTGATCGGGGCCTTGGCACGCGCCGGAACATCGCCCAAGGATGGTTTTTTCCTGCTATCCTCCCGATGCAGCTATGAACTTGTTGAGAAAACAGTCATTGCGGGGTGTTCCTTGCTTGTTACCATTTCAACAGCGACAAGCTTGGCCACAGAGCGCGCCGCTGCAGCCGGTTTGCGTTTAATTGCGTTGGCGAGGCCGGATGCTATGTTGGATTTGTCCCCCTCGGTGGGCCAGTTAACTGGGGACGGCGCCGCACCATGACGCTCGTTCTCCAAGATGGTCACGGCCGCACATTTGAATATCTCCGGCTTTCTTTGACGGATGTCTGCAATTTTCGGTGCAGCTATTGCTTGCCTAATGGCTATCAGAAAAAGCTCGGAACTCCGCACAATTTATCCGTAGATGAGATCCGCCGGCTGGTGACTGGTTTTGCCAGGCTCGGCCTGTGGAAGGTGCGTCTAACTGGCGGCGAGCCGACGCTGCGTGACGAGTTTCTCGACATCGCACGGACTGTGGCTGACATCCCGGGTATCCGCCGGCTGGCGATGACAACCAATGGCTACCGCCTTGCAGAGCGGGCAGCAGACTATGCCGCGGTGGGGATCAGCGCCTTGAATGTGAGTGTGGACTCGCTTGATCCGAAACGCTTTTTGCAGATTACAGGCCATGATCGCTTGGCAGAAATACAGCTTGGGATTGAGAAGGCACGCAAGGCGGGCATCACCTCAATCAAGCTTAATGCCGTTTTGATGCGCGATGTGAATGATGATGAGCTTGAAGGCTTTATTCACTTCGTTCAGGCACATGGCGTTGCCCTGCGTTTTATAGAAGTGATGCAGACCAACGATAATGTCGCCTTTTTTGAGCAGCATCATCTGTCTGGCCTCACAATTGCCGATCGGCTGAGCGAAATGGGCTGGCAACGCGTCCCAAGAGAGCCGGGCGCAGGCCCTGCCATCGTCTATTCTCAGCCCGGCCTGCCAGGCGAAATTGGTATTATTGCACCCTATTCAAAAGACTTTTGTTCGAGTTGTAATCGGCTGCGCGTTTCAGCAACTGGAAAGTTCCACCTCTGCTTGTTTAGCGATCATGGCATTGATCTACGGCCACTTTTGCAAACTGATGCGCAGGAAGATTTGCTGGTGGAAAGGATCATCAACTTAACTGGACAAAAAGCGCCGACGCACCGGCTTCATGAGGGCAATAGTGGCGGGACTGCCCATTTTGCGTCCATTGGGGGGTAGGGTGAGCATCAATTGCCTCCATATTGAACTGTGCGGCTGTCTTGCCGATCCCTATGGGCGCCGGGTGGAGCTGCAATGGACTGAAGCGGGAAAGCCTGTGCGCAATCTGATTGCGGACCTGTTGGCCGCCTATCCTGATCTTGTTGGCGCGATAAATGGTCGCACTGTGCGCGTCTGTATCAATGAAACGCTTGTCTCAGAGGACAGCCTTGTCCGCATTGGAGATGAGGTTGCATTGTTCCCGCCCGTATCTGGTGGCTAAGCATGCGTGTTGAATTGGTATCATCTGCGTTCGACCCAGCTGCACTATTAGGGGCATTTACGGCGCGCGCCGAAGGGGCAGGCGGCGTGGTGAGTTTTACGGGCCATGCCCGAGGGACAAATCGTGCGGGCGACCCCATTGATGCGCTGGTTCTCGAAACCTATCGCGGCATGACCCAAGCCTCGATGGAAAAGATTGTGCAGGACGCTTATGCCCGCTTTCCCATCACGCACGCGCATGTTGTGCACCGCTATGGCCGTATAACGCCCGGTGAGGCCATTGTTTTTGTGGCTGCAGCCTCTGCTTATCGCCGTGCGGCATTTGACGCTGCTGATTATATGATGGATCGCCTAAAGACGGAGGCCATTTTCTGGAAGCAGGAAGTTGGGCCAAAAGGAAATTGCTGGATAGAGCCAACTGAGGCTGACCATTTAGATGTTGCCCGTTGGGCCACAAAGCAGGACGATGCCAATGCCCGGAATTGATGAAAGCCGAACCTTCTACCCGTTGAATATTGCTGTGCTCACTGTGTCTGACACGCGCACCGTAGAGACGGATAGCTCGGGCGCGCTGCTGGCGGACCGTCTGACACAGGCGGGGCATCACCTTGCGGATCGCGCGATTGTGACGGACTCGGTTGCGGCGATCCAAGAAAAAATGCGCGGCTGGATTGCAGATCCTGCGGTAGACATTGTCATCAGCACAGGGGGCACAGGCTTTGCCCCGCGTGATGTGACTCCAGAGGCTGTAATGCCGCTGCTGACGCGGGTGATGGACGGGTTCAGCGTTGTCTTCCACCAAGCCAGCATGACGACCATTGGCGTTTCCACGCTGCAATCGCGGGCCTTTGCAGGGCAGGCGGGGGACACGTTCATCTTCTGTGTGCCCGGCTCCACAGGGGCCTGTCGTGATGCCTGGGATCTGGTTTTGGGGCTGGAATTTGATAGTCGGTATCGTCCATGCTCCATTGCGGGGCAACTTCCGCGCCTGCGGGACGTGTGCGCATGAGCAAGTTGACGCATATTGATGATCAGGGCCGTGCGCGCATGGTGGATGTGGGGGATAAAGCTTCAACGCGCCGCCGTGCCGAAGCGCGCTGCCTGTTGCGGTGTGCGCCGGATACGCTCAATGCGGTACGATCAGGCACAACGCCAAAGGGCAATGTCATCACCACGGCAGAGCTCGCAGGCGTTATGGCCGCCAA
>JBEEOY010000024.1:0-9203 GCA_041191345.1 Pseudomonadota bacterium | reverse complement strand
CCCACAGTATCGCCGGTCACGGCCGCTTTATGGGCTTCGCTGCCCTTGCCGCCGTGATTGCCATCTTCAATATATTTCTTGGCATTGTCCCACGCGCCGCCGCCCGACGTCATTGAGAGGGCGACGAACAGGCCGCCCACAATCACGCCGAGAAGAAGCGCACCGAGTGCAGCAAAGCCATTGGCTTGGCCGGCAACAGCGGTGATGAGGAAATAGACCACAATTGGTGCAAGGACGGGCAGCAAGGATGGGATGACCATTTCCTTAATGGCCGCCTTGGTGACGAGGTCCACCGTACGAGCATAATTGGGGCGGCTTGTGCCCTTCATAATGCCCTTATCATTGGCGAACTGATCGCGCACATCCTTCACCACGTCGCCCGCGGCACGGCCCACAGCCGTCATCCCCATTGCGCCGAACAAATAGGGGAGCAACGCCCCCAAGAGCAGGCCAACAATGACATAGGGATTTTCAAGGCTGAAATCGACGGTGAGATCCGGGAAGAACGTCTTGAGGTCTGTCGTATAAGCGGCAAACAGCACAAGTGCTGCCAGACCGGCCGAGCCAATGGCATAGCCCTTGGTCACAGCCTTGGTGGTGTTGCCCACAGCGTCCAGAGCATCGGTCTTTTCACGAACCGAGTCATCCAGACCGGCCATTTCGGCAATGCCACCGGCATTGTCCGTCACGGGGCCATAGGCATCAAGCGCAACGACCATACCAGCCAGCGCCAGCATTGCCGTGGCAGCAAAGGCAATGCCAATCAGGCCTGCCAATTGGTGTGCCACCACAATGCCCACGCAGATGACGATGGTGGGCAAGGCTGTTGCTTCAAGGCTGATCGCCAGACCCTGAATAACGTTGGTGCCATGGCCCGTTTCAGACGCCTTCGCAATCGAGCGGACTGGGCGATAATTGGTGCCCGTATAATATTCCGTAATCCACACAATCAGGCCGGTGACCACAAGGCCAAGCAACGCGCAGTAAAAGAGCGTCTGGCCTGTAAAGCCGCCGGTGCCATCCACATTGGCGCCAATCACTTGGTCCATGCTGCCCAGCGAATAATTCGTGGCCCACCAAATGGCGGGAATGGACAGAAGCGCTGTGACAAGAAAGCCCTTGTACATCGCGCCCATGATGCTGTTTGAGCTGCCCAGACGGACGAAATAGGTGCCAATGATCGAAGTGACCACGCACACGCCGCCAATCAGCAACGGCAGGCTCATCAGCGGCAACAGCATATCGCCGGCGCCTTTGACGAGCAGCGCGATGAGCACCATGGTTGCGCCCACAGTCACCACATAGGTTTCAAACAAGTCAGCGGCCATGCCGGCGCAATCGCCCACATTGTCGCCCACATTGTCGGCAATCACGGCCGGGTTGCGAGGATCATCTTCGGGAATGCCCGCTTCGACCTTGCCAACCAAGTCAGCGCCCACATCTGCGGCCTTGGTGAAAATCCCACCGCCCAAACGGGCAAAGATGGAAATCAGCGAGGCGCCAAAGGCCAAAGCCACCAGCGCATCGACCACAATGCGATCATCCGGCGCATGGCCAGCCATGAACACGAGATAATAGAAGAACACTGCAATGGCGAGCAGCGCCAGGCCAGCGACGAGCATGCCCGTAATTGCGCCAGCGCGGAAAGCCATGGTCAGGCCCGCTTGCAGCCCGGTTTGCGCAGCAGCTGCCGTGCGGACGTTGGAGCGGACCGAGATGTTCATCCCGATATAGCCTGCAACGCCGGACAGCACGGCCCCAATCAGGAAGCCTGCGGCTGAGACAGCGCCCAGAAAATAAAAGACGAGTGCCGCGACCACCACGCCAACCATGGCGATCGTGCGATATTGGCGACCCAGATAGGCTTGTGCGCCTTCCTGAATTGCGCCTGCAATTTCTTGCATTTTTTCATTGCCGGCAGAAGCGCCGAGGACTTGCCGGCTCGTGACGAAACCGTACACGATGGCCAGCAGACCAAAAGCAATTGCCAATTGAACAATCATCAGGGTTATCCCCCTTCCCATACTGGTTCAACGACCCGGCCTGACCTCTCTACCTGGTCATGTGCACGGGACCGCGGCAGGGTATGCAGGCTGATTCAGGGCTTTGCAAGCCCGGTGCAGGCGATCCCCATTGGAGACTAGCCCTGATGCAGCCAGCCCAATTGGTCAGGCAGGGGCACCGGCCCGGTGCTGTCGTGCAGGTGCAGGCCTGGCTGGCGGACCAGCTGCCCAATGCGGTGCGGGCGCTGGGGCAAATGGCGTAGGGGCAGGGCAGAGGTGAAGAGCAGGGCATAATCATCCCCGGCAGTGGCCGCGCGCAGGCGCGCCGCCCTGTCCTCACCGAGGCTACGGGCTGCATCCGACATAGGAATGGCGTCTAAATCAATGGCCACACCAGCACCGCTGGCTTCGGCCAGGCGCAGCGCATCAATCAACAGCCCGTCAGACACATCCATCATGGCCGTCACTTGGCCGGCCAAGGCTTGGCCCATGTCCAGCAAGGGGCGGGGGCGGCGATAGGCCGTTACCAAATCAGACGGGCCAGTTATGCGCCCCATGGCAATGGCCAGCCCCAGCCCAGCATCGCCAATTGTGCCTGCAACATACAGCCCATCGCCCACATCGCCGCCGCTGCGCGACGGCACAGGCCCTGTTGCCCGGCCAATGGCCGTAAGGCCCAAAGTGCGCGGCGCACCGGCGGGCATGGCAACGGTATCCCCCCCCAGCAACGGCACATTGAGTGCGGCCAGCGCCGCGCCCAGCCCTTCCACAAAGGCGGCGTTCCAGCTGCTATCTTGTGTCAGCCCGGTGCCGGTCAGCACGCCCAGCGGCACGGCGCCTTTGGCAGCTAGATCTGACAAGTTAACTGCCACCAGCTTCCACGCAATATCCGCGGGCGGGTCAGTGGGCAGAAAATGCACGCCTTCGACAATCATGTCATGCGTCAGGACCAGATCGCCCAAAACAGCCGCATCATCCATTAGTCCGCGTGCCGCCGGGTGGGGGGCAATGCCGCGCAAGGCAGCCAATAAATCTGTCTCCAGCGTCATCGCCTTCGCTTCAATCCCATTTTTTCGCATTGGCGCGGCCAACATGCTTGGTCTAGGAAGCGAACATAGAGACAAAAGAGAGGATATGAAATGGCCGCGCGCAAGGCGATTTTTGTAACAGGGGGGGCATCGGGCATTGGGCGTGCCGTTGCCATTCACTTTGCCAATAAAGGCTGGTTTGTTGGCCTAGCGGATATCAATCGCAAAGGCATGGAAGAAACAGCAGCGCAGCTGCCCAAAGGCCAAAGCGCGCTTTATGACCTTGATGTGCGCGATGGCGCACAATGGAAGGCCGCGCTCGAAGGCTTTTGGAAAGCCTCAGGCGGTCGTTTGGATGTCATGTTCAACAATGCGGGCATTGGCAAAGGCGGCCCCTTTGAGCAGGTGACGCCTGAAGATCATGATCTGATGCTCGATGTGAATTTAAAGGGTGTCGTGCGCGGGGCCGAGGCTGCCTACCCCTATCTTGCTCAGACTCCCGGCTCGTGTTTGCTCAACACCTGTTCAGCAGCGGGGCTTTATGGAGCTGGCAGTTTGGCCGTTTATGCCGCCACCAAATTTGGCGTGCGCGGGCTGACTGAGGCTTTGGATATTGAATGGGCCCCGCAGGGCATTCGCGTGCGCAGCCTGATGCCCAGCTTTATTGATACGCCCATTCTCGACAGTATTTCGTCGGGCTCTAACCGTCCGCCGCGCGAGCGTTTGCAAGAGGCAGGGTTTGAAATTTCGCCCGTGTCGTTGGTTGCAGAAGCGGCATGGGAGGCCGTGGAAGGCAAGAAGGTGCACACGCTGGTGGGCAAAACGGCACGGCAATTGGCCATGCTGGCGCGCTTTGCGCCGAGCCTTATTCGCAACCGATCAAAGCGGTTGCAGGATGCAGCGGACTAAGCTGAGCTTGGTTTTAGCGAAGGCCGCTGTGCAACAAGCCATTGGCTGCAGCGGCCACAGCCTCTAAATCAGCATCTTCATCCATCACGCCAAAGCGCAGGCCAAGGAACACGTTCATCCCCATAATGGCCCAGGCATGGGCTTCCGTGGGGGCGGTGCCCACTTCGCCCTTGGCAAAGGCGGATTGCAGCCGTTCCAAAATGCGGGCAGCCGTTGAGGAATAATGGGTACGCCAATCCTCAGGGGCCACAAATTCGGCTTCATCAATGATGCGGTAAATTTCTTTATGCTCGCGCGCGAATTTTAAAAAGGCGAGCAGCGCGGCACGCTCTGCTGCAATGGCTGATCCTTGGCTTTGGGCCAACGCCGGCGCGACATGCGCGCGCACCCGCCCGCTCATATCCGCGACCAAGGCTTTGAACAGCGCCTCTTTTGATTCAAAATAGGTATAAAAACTGCCCAAGGCGACGCCGGCACGGATCGTGATTGAGACAATTGAGCTATCGTGAAACCCCTTTTCTCCAAATTCCGCTGCCGCTGCGTCTAATATGGCGCGCTGGGTTCGCCGCCCCCGCTCGGTGCGCGGTGCGCGGTCGAGTGTTGGCGCGTGAGCTGGGGTCATCTTCACTCTCCTCGGCGGCACTAAGTGTTGCCTTCTTGCCACCCTTAGGCGGTAACTCTTTTGACCTTCATAAACAGAAGTTGAAAGTTGGTTCAACTTTTATATAACCCGAAAAGGATCATCACCATAGTGCGCCACAGGGGCGCTGAGGGGATGACATTAAAGGGAGAGATTTTATGCGAACCGCAGCCCTGCTTGCCCGCACCTCATGCATTGCCAGCGCCTTTTTTGCAGTCACCACTATGCCCGCTCTGGCGCAAGAGGCCGCCCCTGCGGCCAGCGCAAGCGATGATGTTATTGTGGTCACCGCGCGCCGCCGCGAAGAAAATCTGTTGGATGTGCCCGTTGCCATTACCGCCATTTCGGGCGACCAATTGGCCCGCACGGGCGCCATTGATATTACCGCTATTGCTGAACAAGCTCCCAATGTGACGCTGGAGGCAAGCCGTGCCACCAACTCTACGCTTACGGCCTTTATCCGCGGCGTTGGCCAGCAAGACCCCGTATCTGGCTTTGAGCAAGGCGTGGGTATTTATCTGGACGATGTTTACCTCAACCGCCCGCAGGCCGCCGTGCTCGACATTTATGATGTTGAGCGGATTGAAGTTCTGCGTGGGCCACAAGGCACGCTTTATGGCCGCAACACTGTGGGTGGGGCGGTAAAATATGTGACGCGTCGTCTGGATGATGAAGCGCATCTGAACTTGCGGGCCACCTATGGCAGCTATGACCAAGGGGACGGCATTGTCTCGGCCAGCACGCCCATTGGCGATGGCACAGTGCGTGTTGGTGGCTCAGTTGCCCGCCTGTCGCGTGGCGGTTTTGGCACCAATCTGACCACGGGCCGCGAAAATTATAACAAGGATATTTGGGCCGGCCGCGGCACAGTGGAGCTGCATGGCAGCCGCTTCTTCGCGCGCGTCGCAGGCGATTACACGCATGACCGCTCTAATGAGCGGGGCGGCCATCGCCTGATTGCCAGCCTGCAAAGCGGCGCGACCGTGCTGTCCAATGTCTATGACACGCGCGGCGGCCTTGTCTCGCCCACGCAAGATGTAAAGGCGTGGGGCGCCTCGCTGTTCATGGAAGGCGAGCTGAACGATATGTTCAAGCTGCGCTCCATTTCGTCTTACCGCAAGGATGACTCAGCATCCCCGATTGATTTTGATGCCCTGCCCGCGTCTGACGTCGACGTGCCCGGCATTTATGCCAACACGCAGACCAGCCAAGAAGTCCAGCTGCTGATTGATGCGGGCCGCCTGAACGGTTTGATTGGCGCTTATTATCTTGATGCCTCTGCGCTGACGCAATTTGACGTGCGCCTCTACACCACGCTCGCGGGTCTGACGGCCTATACCAGCGCGGATATTGGCACCAAGACAGCAGCCGGCTTTGCCGATTTCACTTATGATCTGAGCGATCAGTTCAGCCTGTCTGTCGGGGGTCGTTACACATGGGATAAGCGCACCGCGAATATTCTGCGGCAGAATTATCTGGGCGGCGGCTCGCCAGTCTTTGGTGGTGCAGGCACAGCCTTTGGCGCACCCGGCACCAAATTTGCGGGCGACGCTGTGTACAAGAAGTTCACACCGCGCGCCTCGCTGAGCTTTAAGCCGAGTGAAGATCAGACGGCCTATGTCTCCTTCTCGCAAGGCTTTAAGGGCGGCGGCTTTGATCCGCGTGGCGCGGGCGTCAATGCGCCCGATTTGGATAAAAATGGCACGCTGTCTGATGCCGAAGTCTCCGCTTTCCTCAGCTTTAAGCCGGAAAAAGTGAACTCTTACGAAATCGGCTATAAAACCGCGATGCTCGATCGCCGGTTGACGCTGGCTTTCGCCGCCTTCCGCATGGATTACACCAATGTGCAAATTCCGGGCTCAGTTGCGTGCACTGTCTCGGGCCTGCCCAGCTTCTGCGGCGTTGTCTCCAATGCTGGCAAGGCGCGGATGCAGGGTCTGGAAGCCGAAGGTCGCTTCCGCTTGGGCGGGCTGACGCTGTCAGGCTCGCTGGGCTATATTGATGCGAAATATCGTGAATATATCACCAATATTGCCAGCAAGCCGACTGATGTTGCTGCCTATCGCAAGGTCCAGAACACGCCTGCATGGACGGGCAATGCGCAGGCCAGCTACACCGCGCCATTGGCAGACGGCACGCTGACAACCAGTGTTGGCATGTCGTGGAAGAGCACAACCTATCAGTTTGAAATCCCCAACCCCTATCTTGATCAGCCCGCGTATCAGCTGGTCGATGCGTCGCTGGTCTATGCCGCACCTGATAAGCGTTGGACGATTGGCCTGTTCGGCAAGAACCTGATGGACAAGCAGTATAAGACCTCGGGCTACACCTTCATGGGCGCCAACCCAACAACGGGGGCCTTGCTGACCAACCCGGCTGGTCAGTTGATCCCGGCGCTGGGCAAAGAAGGCACGTTGACTGCCTTTTACGGCAATCCGCGTCAGATTTTCGTGACGGGGACAATTAGCTTCTAAGGTATCAGCTATTCAGCTGGCAGCGGAAACGCTGCACCTCCCCGGGCCGGGCAAGTTCGCTTGTCCGGCCCATTTGTTTCACAGGGTGCCCGGCCTGTTGCGCGCGCGTTAGATGGTCAGCACAATTTTGCCGATATGGGCGCCGGCTTCCATGCGGGCATGGGCATCGGCTGCCTGTGCCAATGGAAAGCTTTGATCCATGACGGGGCGGAGCTTGCCCTCGGCCACCAGCGGCCAGACATGGGCCAGCAATTCCTCTGTCACGTGCGTTTTAAAGCTAACTGGGCGGGCGCGCAGCGTGGATCCAGTCATCATCAAGCGGCGCACCATGAGGGCAGCAATATTAATTTCGGCGGTGACGCCGCGTTGCACCGCAATCGTCACATGGCGGCCATCTTCTTTCAGGCACGCCAGATTGCGCGGCACATAATCTCCGCCCACCATGTCCAACACCAGCTCAACGCCGGCGCCGCCCGTGGCCGCTTTCACTGCCTCGACAAAATCGTCCGTGGCATAGTTGATGGCATGGTCTGCGCCCAAGGCTTTGGCCGCCGCGCATTTCTCATCTGATCCGCAGGTCACAATGACTGTCAGGCCAAAGAGCTTGCACAGGGCAATGGCCATGGTGCCAATGCCGCTTGTTCCGCCATGGACCAAAATGGTTTCGCCCTCTCGGGCAAAGCCGCGCTCAAACACATTGGTCCACACTGTAAACAGCGTTTCGGGCAGGGCTGCAGCTTCTGCCATAGACAGGCCCTCGGGCACGGGTAGGCATTGGCCCAACGGCGCCACGCAATATTCGGCATAGCCGCCACCGGCGACAAGCGCACACACCTTGTCCCCAATCCATTTGGAAGACAGCTCAGCCCCCACCGCCACAATTTCGCCGGCCACTTCCAATCCGGGGATGCTGGGCGCGCCTGGTGGAGGCGGATACATGCCTCGGCGCTGCAAAATATCAGGCCGGTTAAGTCCGGCTGCGGCAACTTTAATCAGCACCTCGCCAGCCCCTGGCTGGGGAATGGGGCGGCTGACAGGTTGAAGCACCTCCGGCCCACCATGCGTGTCAGGGTCAATACAGATCATCGTGGCAGGCGGCATGTTGTGGCTCCCTATTTTTGGCACTTTTAGGCGGGAAATTGCCGGCCGGTCAACGAAGCCCCCTGGGTTACAGTCTTTATCGCGTAATTGCCGTAGCTTGACTTGCACGCCGTTTCGCGGGACGCTGTGGCCATGGATCTTGACGACCTTTTCGCCAAAAATCCGGGCGACCCGCTGGTTCTCTTGACGCGACAAGACCTTGACCCCTTGTCCGTTGAAGAATTGGAGATGCGCCGGGCTGTTTTGGAGTCGGAAATCGCCCGAATTCAGGAAAAGCTGAAAAGCGCCGTTCACGTCCGGGCAAGTGCGGATGCCTTATTCCGCAAATGAGGCCGGGGCCGGGCTTGATATGAAGCCTTGGGCACCCGACATGAGGGTTGAAAAGGAGCGTTTGAATGCCGTCTTTTGCCCGTGAACTGGAAGCGACCCTGCACAATGCCCTCGGGGCAGCGGCAAGCCGCAAGCATGAATATGCAACGCTAGAGCATTTGTTGCTGGCGCTGATTGACGATGACCACGCTTCTAAAGTGATGATTGCCTGTGGCGTCGATACGGGCGATTTGAAAGACGCGGTCACGCATTATCTGGACACCGAGCTGGAATCGCTGCGGCTGGAAGGTGAATCAGATCCGTCCCCCACAAGTGGGTTTCAGCGTGTTGTCCAGCGCGCCATCCTGCACGTCCAATCTTCAGGCCGGGATGAAGTGACGGGGGCAAATGTCCTTGTTGCCCTGTTTTCCGAGCGGGAAAGCTATGCCGTTTATTTCCTGCAACAGCAGGATATGAGCCGGCTCGATGCCGTCAGCTATATCAGCCACGGCGTCGGTAAGGCGAGCGAGACGGGCGAGAGCAAAAACCCCGAAGGCACTGAAGACCGCGAGGAAAAGAAGCAAGGTGCAGACGCCAAGGGCAAGCAGGAATCCGCGCTCAAGCAATTCTGCGTTGATCTGAATGAAAAGGCGAAAATTGGCAAAGTCGATCCGCTGATTGGCCGTGGGCCAGAAGTGGACCGCACGGTCCAAATTCTCTGCCGCCGGTCAAAGAATAA
>JBEEOY010000023.1:0-2509 GCA_041191345.1 Pseudomonadota bacterium | reverse complement strand
TGAACAGGCTGTTGTTGCAATGATGTCCCCTTTGATTCCGTCCCCGCTTCAGGCGGCCCTTTCCGCACGCGGGTATGAAACACTTACTGCCGTGCAGGCCTCCGTGGTTGAGCCGGAAACTGTCGGGCGGGATCTGATTGTTTCTGCGCGCACAGGCTCTGGTAAAACTGTCGCCTTTGGCCTGTCGATGGGCATGGAATTGTTGGCGGATGCCCCCGTTTTTGCGCGGGGGGGCGCCCCATTGGCGCTGGTGATTGCCCCCACGCGTGAACTGGCGCTGCAAGTCAGCCGTGAGTTGGTCTGGCTGTTTGAAGGGACCGGCGCGCGCATCACGACCTGTGTCGGCGGCATGGACCCTTCAAAGGAACGTCGGGCGCTCTATGCCGGCACGCATATCATTGTCGGGACGCCCGGGCGATTGCGCGACCATTTGGAACGCGGCGCTCTCGATGTTTCAGCGCTTCGCTTCGTGGTGCTCGATGAGGCGGATGAAATGCTCGACATGGGCTTTCGCGATGATTTGGAAGGCATTTTGGATGCCACACCAGAAAACCGGCGGACGCTGCTTTTTTCGGCTACAATGCCCAAGCCCATTGTGTCACTTGCCAAGCGCTATCAACGCGATGCGCTGCGCATTTCGACTTTGGGGGATGATACCGGCCATGGCGATATCAGCTATCAGGCCGTTACCATCAGCCCGGCAGATACCGAACATGCTGTCGTGAACTTGTTGCGCTTTCACGAGGCAGAAACGGCGATGCTGTTCTGCGCAACGCGTGACAATGTGCGCCATCTGCATGCAACATTGGTGGAGCGTGGCTTTGCCGCTGTGGCCCTTTCGGGGGAACATAGCCAAAGCGAGCGAAACCAAGCCTTGCAAGCCTTGCGCGATAAGCGCGCACGCGTCTGCGTGGCGACGGATGTGGCCGCCCGCGGCATTGATGTTGCGTCGCTCAGCCTTGTTATTCACGTTGAACTGCCGCGCGATGCCGAAACATTGCAGCACCGATCAGGCCGCACCGGGCGCGCGGGCAAAAAGGGCACGGCCATTTTGATTGTGCCGCATATGCGCCGCCGCCGTGTCGAAATGATGCTGCGCAATGCCCGTATTCAAGCAGAATGGGTGCCCGCGCCCACGGCAGAGGCCATTCGCGAGCAAGACCGAGAGCGGCTTTTGGCAGCACTTATGGCGCCCGTTGAGGCGCAAGATGACGATAGCCTGATTGCAGAGCGGTTGTTGGCGCAGAAAACACCCGAGGAAATTGCCGTTGCTCTTGTCCAGATGCACCGGGCGCAATTGCCGTCTCCTGAAGATTTGATTGATCTGTCCCGCAAGGCCGAGGCTGATGGCCGCCCAGCGCATCATCGCGAAGGCTTTGAAGATGTTGTTTGGTTCCAACTTGATGTGGGGCGCCAGCATCAGGCGGATCCGCGCTGGCTGATGCCGCTCTTATGCCGTCGCGGGCATATTACGCGCAACGAAATTGGCGCTATTCGCATTGCGGCGACGGAGAGCTTTTTCCAAATCCCTCGCACATTAGAACAGCGGTTTGCAAAGGCTGTGGCGCGGACCTTTGTGGCTGGGGCAGAGGATGAAACGGGTTTGATCATCAGTCGATCTGAAGCGCCACGGCAAGTCGCGAAGGCGCGCCGGGGGCAGGGGCGCCCGGGGCCTGCGCCGGCACGCCATAAGCCAACGCCAACCAAGGCCCACCGCAAAGGCCGCAGCCATCCCCATGGCCGGGGATAAGCTGCTTATGGACCGAGGCGGGCCTTATCGGGCGGGCTGAAACAGCTGGTCGACCTCGGGCTGGGCCTCAATGCTTTGCGCAAAGCTGGGGCGCAGCTTCATATCTGGGGCGGCCTGCTCAAAGGCATAACCAAGCGCCAAAAGCTGTGCCTCGCTCCATTTGGGGCCAATGAAACTTAACCCAACAGGCAAGCCCAAAACGCCGCCCATTGGCACGGTTAAATGCGGATAGCCCGCAACAGCGGCCAGCGAACCAGCGCCGCCAAAGGGGGCCTGATCGGCATTTACGGGATCAATAAACCAAGCCGGCGGCGCTGTGGGGGCAATCAGCGCAATGGTGCCGCTTTCTGCCAACATCCGGTCAATCCCTTCAGGCCCAGCAAGCCGTTGGCCCGCGTCCCGCGCTTTGAGATAGTCAGTATCGTCGACGCCCTGCGTTGCTTGTGCCTTTTCAAAGGTTTCTTGGCCAAATAACGCCATTTCCTGCGCGGCATTTGCGCGGTTAAAGGCAATGACATCGGCAAGCGATCGGGTGCGCACTGCAGGGGCTGTCGTCGCCAGATAGGCGTTCAAATCCGCCTTAAGTTCTGTCATTAACACCTTGTTTTCATGAGCACTTATTTGGCGGCGGTCAGGCGCTGACTTAACATCAACCAGCACTGCGCCTTGCTGGCGCAGCACAGCCAACGCCGCCTCAAACCGGGCATCAAGGCCCGTATGCCAGCCAGTTGCCCAGCGCAGCACGCCAATACGTGCGCC
>JBEEOY010000022.1:0-13585 GCA_041191345.1 Pseudomonadota bacterium | reverse complement strand
TTTGGCCCTGCTGGGACTGACCAAATCGCCCAGGGGCTCACGCAGGCCTATGGCCCTGACAGCAAATTCCGCATGGCGCATCACGGGGCCACGGCCGTGCCGCCCTCAGGCTTTGGCTTTGCGGGCACCGTGATTGCGCCGGGCATAGTCTATGACCAAGATGGCATTCGCATCACGGCTTTTGCTGTTCCGCATGATCCCGTGAAGCCCGCTTTTGGCTATCGGCTGGATTGGCAGGGCAAGAGCGTTACGATCAGCGGAGATACGGCCAAATCTGATACGCTCGCCAAAATGGCCAAAGGCACCGATGTGCTGGTCCATGAAGTGCTCAACCGCGATATGGTGCAGGCCATGGCAGAGGCAGCAGCACGCCACGGCCAGCCCAATCGCGCGAAAGTTTTCCGCGATATTCAAAGCTATCACGCCAGCCCAGAAGAAGCGGGTGAGGTCGCAAGCGCAGCGGGCGCCAAGATGCTGGCCTTTACGCATCTTGTACCAAGCGTGCCCAAAGCAATGACAGGCCTCGTCATCGCCGGCGCAGACCGCCGCTATAATGGCCCCATCCGCGCGATGCGCGATGGCGATCTGCTCAGCATTAATGGGCGGGATGACCCCAGCTATAGAAATCTGCTGGACTAGTCCGACTGGCAAACGCAAAGACCCTGTTATGACCAGCAAACCACCGCTTCAGGCCGCCATCATCCCCGTGACGCCTTTGCAGCAAAATTGCTGCCTCATTTGGTGCACCGAAACGATGCAAGGCGCCTTTACCGATCCGGGCGGCGATTTGCCCTTGCTGAAAGCGGCGGCGGCCAAACAGGGCGTGACCATTGAGAAGCTGCTCGTCACACATGGGCATCTCGATCATTGCGGGCAGACAGGCATTCTTGCCAAAGAATTGGGCGTGCCCATTGAAGGCCCGCATGAGGAAGATCGCTTCTGGATTTCGCAGCTGGATGATGATGGCCGCAAATGGGGGATGGACACCAAAACCTTTGAGCCTGATCGCTGGCTGAAAGATGGTGACACTGTCACTATTGGCAAGTTGACGTTGGACGTCATTCATTGTCCCGGCCACACGCCAGGCCATGTCGTCTTTTACCACGCACCGTCCAATTTTGCCGTGGTCGGCGATGTGCTGTTTCAGGGCTCAATTGGCCGGACTGATTTTCCGCGCGGCAACCACCAGCAGCTGATTGACTCCATCACGCAAAAGCTGTGGCCACTGGGCAATGACACCGCCTTTGTGCCCGGCCATGGGCCAATGTCGACCTTTGGGCATGAGCGCAAGACCAATGCCTATGTGTCGGATTATCTGCTGGGCTAAGCTGCCCAATCCCCTGCAACGGCCATCCAGATAGACAGGCCTGCAATTGCTGCCGTTTCGGCCCGCAAAATGCGCGGGCCAAGCGAAACGCCCATAGCCTGTGGCAGGGCTTTAATCGCGGCGCGCTCGTCCGCATCAAAGCCGCCTTCCGGCCCGACAAGCAGTGCTGCCGGACCCGGCTTGGCCACTGAGGCCAAGGGCACACCGCCTTCTTCATCTGCAAAATACAGCGTGCGTTCTACCGGCCAATCTTTGAGCAACTGGGCAAGCTTCACAGCCTCGGCAATCTCGGGCAGCGCAGTGCGCCCGCATTGCTCCGCCGCCTCCACCATTTGGGCGCGAAGCCGATCCATATTCATCCGCTCAACTATCGTCCGCCGCGTGAGAACAGGCTGATAAAGTGCCACGCCCAATTCGCAGGCTTTTTCCACCACAATATCAAGCCGGGATTTTTTGACAGGCGCGGCAAGTAACCAGAGATCTGGCACCGCCTCGCGCGGGCGCAAAAGGGCAGTGACTCGCAAGGTCACATCGCGCTTGGCCGTATCGGCCACTTCGGCCAGCCACTCACCTGTCTGATTGTCACAGAGTTTCACGGGCGCGCCAGGCTTTACGCGCAGCACGTTCAGCAGATAATGCGCGGGGCCGCCGTCCAGACGAACGATGGCGCCGTCGGCCAAGCGATCCTCAACAAAGAGGCGCGGTGTGGATTGGGGTGGCCAGGCGGGAATTGCGGGCATAAGGGCGGTTAGCATGACAGATCAGTCAAATATAGCCTCACTGGTGCCTGATGCGGAACTGACGGGCCTAATGCGCCTGCTGCCGGCCCGCGCCCGGCCCTATGCTGCCTTGGCGCGTTTTGACCGGCCGATTGGCTGGTGGCTGCTCTTCTGGCCGTGCGTCTATGGACTAGGCCTTGCAGGCAGCCTGCCGCAACTCTGGGCGCTGGCGCTTTGGATGCTGCTGGGTGCGATTGCGATGCGGGGCGCAGGCTGTGTGTATAACGACATTGTCGATCGTGATTTGGATGCGCAGGTTGAGCGCACGCGCAATCGCCCGGTGGCAAGCGGGGCTGTGTCGTTAAAGGCGGCATGGGGGTGGTTGGTTTTCTTGTCTGGCATTGGCCTGATCGTCCTGCTGCAACTGCGCTGGCAGGCCCAATTGGTCGCAGTTGCAAGTCTTGCGCTGGTCGCTGCCTATCCGTTCATGAAGCGGATCACATGGTGGCCGCAGGCGTGGCTTGGCCTTGTCTTTTCATGGGGAGCTTTGGTCGGCTGGATTGCCATTGCACCGCCCAGCCTTGCGATGGCGCTGGTCTATGCCGGATCCATTTTTTGGGTGATTGGCTATGACACCATCTATGCACTGCAAGACCGGGAAGATGATGCGCTGATTGGCATTCGTTCTTCCGCGCGCGCGCTCGGGACTAAGGTGAAGCCGGGCGTCGCAGCTTTCTACAGTCTCGCCTTGCTGCTTTGGGGAGCCGCCATCTGGCAGGTCCGCCCACAGGGGCTGGCGTTGGCGGCCCTCTTGCCTGCAGCCCTGCATCTGACATGGCAGATTATGACGCTGGCGCCAGACGATGGTGCCGATGCGCTTGCCAAATTCCGATCTAACCGGCTCACGGGGCTGCTTGTCGCATTGGCAATGATAACAATTGGGGCTTCGGCTTGAGGCTTGGGCCACAAGCGCCTAACTGAGATCCATGCTCACTCATGATCAAGCGCGTGACCGCGCCCAAGACCTTATTGCCCGCGCGCTGAAAGCCGGGGCGGATGCTGCCGACGCCATTTATGTGGCGGATGCCTCTACAGGCGTCCAAGTGCGCTTGGGTGCGCTGGAAGATGTGCAACGATCTGAGGGCGAAGAAATTGGCCTGCGTGTGTTTGTGGGCCGCCAATCGGCCAGTGCCTCGTCCTCTGACCTTTCGATCGATGCGCTCACCAAATTGGCCGAGCGCGCCGTTGCGATGGCTGGCCAAGCGCCCGAAGATGAATTTGCAGGGCTTGCGCCCGAAGATCTGCTGATGCGCGATGCGCCCCGCGATCTCGACATTGATGATGGCGCTGATGTGTCGCCCCAAGCCTTGCGTGAACGGGCCATGGCAGCTGAAGATGCCGCCCGCGCCGTTAAGGGTGTTACCAATAGCGAAGGCGGCAGCGCGGGTGCAGGCCGGGCGATTGTTGCGCTTGCCACCAGTGGCGGCTTTGCCGGCAGCTATTCCGGATCAAGCCATAGTGTTTCGGCAAGTGTGCTGGCCGGCGAAGGTGCAGGCATGCAGCGCGATTATGCCTATCACAGCGTCCGCCATTTGGCAGATCTGGATGATGCCGCCGCCATTGGCCGCGAGGCAGGTGACAAGGCCGTCGCGCGGCTCAACCCAATCAAGCTGAAAAGCGGGCCGATGCCCGTCGTGCTCGCCCCGCGCGTCGGCGGATCGCTGGTTGGTCATCTGATTGGCGCGATCACCGGATCATCCATTGCGCGCAAGACAAGCTTTCTCTTGGAAGCCCTTGGGACCGAAATCTTTGGCCCCAACATCACGATTATTGATGATCCGCATCGGCTGCGCGGTCTGCGCTCTAAGCCTTTTGACGGGGAGGGCCTACCGACCAGTCGCCGGGCATTGATTGACAAGGGCGTGCTAACGACATGGCTGCTCGACAGTGCCTCGGCCCGGCAATTGGGGCTGCACCCCACGGGCCATGGCGCGCGCGGCGTGGGCGGCCCACCGGGTGCTGGCGCCTCCAACCTCCATATGGAAGCAGGCAGCATCAGCCCGGCTGACTTGATGGCCGACATCACTGAGGGCTTTTACGTGACAGAACTTATCGGTCAGGGTGTGAATGGCCTGACCGGCGATTATAGCCGAGGCGCATCAGGCTTTGTCATTCGCAACGGCCAGATTGCAGAGGCCGTGGCCGAAGTGACCATTGCCGGAAATTTGAAAGACATGTTCCGGAACCTAACGCCCGCCAATGACTTGACCTTCCGCTATGGCACCAATGTGCCAACGCTGCGGGTGGAAGGACTTACGCTCGCTGGTGACTGATCCGCGCCTTGACCAATTAAGCGCCATTGCCCGCGAGGCCGGGGCGATTGCGCTTGACCGGTTTCGGGGGGAGTTTGACCGCTGGGAAAAATCCCCCGGCAACCCGGTCAGCGAAGTGGATCTGGCCGTTGATGCGTTTCTGAAATCCGCGCTTGCAGATTTAGACCCTGACGCCGGCTGGCTGTCAGAGGAAACCGCGGACAATGCCGAACGGCTCATGCTGCCCCGCGTCTGGGTGGTGGACCCGATTGATGGCACGCGCGATTATGTGCGCGGGCGCGATGGCTGGGCCGTTTCTATTGCGCTTGTCGAAGGTGGGCGGGCAACGCTTGCCGTGCTCGATGCCCCGGCCCGCGATGAACATTGGCGCGCGATGCGCGGCAGTGGCGCGTGGCGCAATGGTGCGCCACTGACTGCCAGCAGCCGGGCCAACTTGGCTGGTGCACGCGTGCCGGCAGATCTTTTGCCCAAGGCAGATATGGACTTGGTAACCGTGCATAAGCCCAACAGCATTGCCTTGCGCATTGCAATGGTGGCCGCGGACGAGGCCGATTTGGTCGCCACCCTGCGCTGGGGGCATGAATGGGATATTGCAGCCGCCGCTTTGCTCACGGAAGAAGCGGGGGGCGTGGTGACTGATGCGCATGGCCGGCCCTTGCGCTTTAATTCCACGAAGGGCGAAGCTTTTGGCGTCTTGGCGACTGGCACGCCTCTCCACGCCGCCGCAGTCGCCCGGTTGAGCGAGCGCGCCCAAAGACTGTCAATCCGCTAGCAATTAACAAATGGGTGCAATGCCCAATCGACGCAGTTCAATTTTGGGGCAATGGTCCATCACCACACGCAGGCCTGCCGCTTCGGCGCGGGCTGCGGCGGCGGGATTGAGAACACCCAATTGCATCCAAACAGCTTTGGCACCCAGGTGAATGGCATCGTCCACAACCGGCCCAGCAGCATCTGAATTGCGGAAGATATCCACCATATCAATTGGCGCAGGCACATCTGCCAAATTGGCGACCACAGTCTGGCCATGAATTTGTTGCCCAGCCAGCGCTGGATTTACAGGCGTGACGCGATAGCCATGGGCAAGGAGAACTGACATAACCTCATAGCTTGCCCGCTCGGGCCGGTCTGACGCGCCGACCAGCGCGATATGGCGCACGTCTCTGAGCAGGTCTGCAATGTCCTCATCCGTTGCCAATGGCATATTAGCCTCCATGCGCGTGCAGCCAGGCTGCGATTTTTTCTCCAATTGCTTCAAACACGCGCGCATGCGGTCCGTTCCCTGCGGCCACTGGCTGACCCGCATCGGATGAGGTGCGAATGTCCATATCCAGCGGGATACGCCCCAGAAAATCAATGCCCAAGGCCTTGGCGGCAGCTTCTGCCCCGCCCGACCCAAAGGGATCAGACACGTCGCCACAATGGGGGCAAACATAGCCCGCCATATTCTCAATCAAACCAATGATGGGAACACCCGCCTTTTGGAACAAATCAATGGCGCGTGTGGCGTCAATCAAGGCCAAATCTTGCGGCGTTGAAACAATAACGGCCCCTGCCGGCTTGTGCTTTTGCACCATCGACAATTGCACATCGCCCGTGCCGGGCGGCATATCCGCCACCAAGACATTGGCATTGCCCCATTCTGCATCAATCAACTGGCTCAGCGCATTGCCGGCCATTGGCCCGCGCCATGCAATGGCTTGGCCGGGGGCAACCAAATGCCCCATTGAGAGCAGCGGCACACCCAAAGGCGTGTCTACGGCAATCAGCTTTTGCCCTTCTGCTTCCGGCTTACGGCCTTCAGTGCCCGTCAATAGCGGTTGGGACGGACCGTAAATATCGGCATCGACAAGGCCGGGGTGAAAGCCTGCGCGTTTGAGGGCGACCGCGATATTGGTTGATACCGTTGATTTGCCAACACCGCCTTTGCCGCTGGCTATGGCAATCAAAGGCCGGGCGACTTTCTCGCTCGTCATGGCGATGCGCACCTCAGTTACGCCTGGCAGGCCCTTTAGCCGCGCCTCAATTTCTGCCGCCAGCGCCGCGCGCACTGCAGGCGTTAGGCCTGTTACATCTAGGATAAGCGCTGCTCGGCCCTCAGTGATACGAGGCGCACTGGCGCGGCCAGACGCAATCAGCCCGCCTGCGCCGGCAGGGTCCGCAATGGCATCAAGGGATGCAGTTAAGAGATCAAGATCAGACATAAAGCGCGATTTAAGGGGAGAATCTCTCAGCGCCACTGTTTTTCGTGAAAGGGCCATCCTATATGGTTGGTCATGAGCGCAAAAACAGGCTGGAGAGCGCGGGCAATCGCGCTATTTTCGGACGCGGGTGGCCCGTGGGGCAACCGCGGAAATGGTGGGTCTAATGGCGGCGGTGCGGGCGGCAATGGCCCGCGCAACCCGTGGAATGCGCCGCCCGGCGGCGGCGGCAAGCCGCGAGGCCCCTCTCCTTTTGACGATTTATCGCGCCAATTGCGGGATCGCTTTGGGGGCAATGGCGGTGGCGGTTCGTCTTGGCCGATGATCCGTCTGGTCGGTGGAGTCGTGGTGGGCCTGTGGGTCTTGTTCACCAGTTTCCACGCGATTGCGCCGCAAGAACGAGCGATTGTGACCATTTTTGGCGCTTATTCACGCACGCTTGAATCCGGTATTGGCCTCACATTGCCTGCCCCCATTGAACGGGTGACCAAGCTGAATGTTGCGGAAATCCGCACCGTCAACATCCCCGCCTCAAGCGAGGTGGAGAATTTCGTCCTAACGGGCGATCAGAACATTGTTGATCTGGATTATTCGGTTCGGTGGTCCATCGCTGACCCTGAACTCTTTCGTTTCCAGCTGACAGATCCGGAAGAAACGATTCGCGAAGTGGCGGAAAGCGCGATGCGCGCCGCCGTGTCTCGCGTTGATTTGATTGGGGCGATTGGGGCCAAGCGCGGCCAAATTGAAGCCGATGTTGAAAACCGGATGCGGCGCATTTTGGCAGCCTACCGCTCGGGCGTGCGCATTGAAGGCGTGGCCATTAAGCGCGCCGACCCGCCCGGTGCCGTCATTGACGCATTCAAAGACGTAACGGCGGCTCAACAAGAAGCACAATCGATGATCAACCAAGCGAATACCTATTCGCAGCAGGTGACACAGCGGGCGCTGGGTGAGGCGCAGGCCTTTGACAAGGTGTATGCGCAGTACAAGCTTTCGCCCAATGTCACGCGCCGCCGTATGTATTATGAAACAATGGAGCAGGTGCTGGGCAAGTTGGATAAGACAATTATCGAAACCCCCAATGTCATGCCCTATATGGCGCTTCCCCCGAATGCGCGCAAAGCACAGGAACCTGCAGCTAATCCCACGCTGCGGGCAGGAGACCGCTGATGGAACGTATCTTGCGGAACCCAGCCGGCCTCGCCTTTTTAGCGCTGGCAATTGTCATCCTTTTCGGCGCGACTGTGTCCTTCGTGCCAGAAACACGCCAGGGCGTGGTGGTGCGCTTTGGCCAGCCCGTGCGGATCATCAATGCCTATGAAAAAGGCGAGCAATTTGGAAATACTGGCGCGGGCCTTATTGTCCGCGTGCCTTTTGCTGAAAAAATCCAATGGCTCGACAAACGCGTCCAATCGATCAGCATGGACGAGCAGGAAGTGCTCTCGACTGACCAGCTCCGCCTGCAAGTTGATGCTTTTGCGCGGTATCGCATTGTTGACCCGCTCAAGATGTACAAAACAGCGCGGACCGAAGAGCGGCTGGCCGAGGCACTTCGCCCACTTTTGGGCTCTGCTTTGCGCAATGAATTGGGCAAGGAACCCTTTGCCACATTGCTGAGCCCTGAGCGTGGCAAAGTGATGGAAAATATTCGCAACGGGCTGAACCGTGAAGCGCGGCAATATGGCGCGGAAGTGATTGATGTGCGCATTAAGCGGGCTGATTTGCCCAAGGGCGCCACGCTGGAATCCGCGTTCCAACGGATGCGCACCGCGCGTCAGCAAGAAGCCGCGACCAAGCGGGCCGAAGGCTGGAAACAAGCCCAGATCATTCGTGCCAGCGCAGATGCTGAAGCCGCCAAAATCTATTCAGCCTCGTTTGGCAAAGACCCCGCATTTTATGACTTTTACCGGGCGATGCAGTCCTACCGGGCAACCTTTGGCCTAGATGGGTCGAAGCCGGAAGGCTCAACGAGCATCATCCTCTCTCCCGGCAATGATTATCTGCGGCAATTCCGCGGCGGGGGTGCGCGTTAAGCCACCCCTGATCGTGGCGGCCTGATCGTGGCGAGCTGTTCAATTTCGGTTCAGCCCCGCCGCGCCATCCGTGCCCGGGATGTTGACTGTAAGACATAAGATAAGGAGACCAAGAGTGCGTTATGCTTATGCCCTGACGGCAGCTTTGCTACTCGGCGGAACAACGGCCACACTTGCCCTGCAATCGCCTGCGGCCTCACAAGAGGCGCAGAATGAACCCGGCCTAATGGCCAGCACAGCCCCGCGCCCTGGCGCACCAATGAGCTTTGCGGATTTGGCAGCGCGTCTCCAGCCGGCTGTGGTCAACATTTCGACCAAGCAGAAAGTGCAAGTCCCCACCAACAATCCCTTTGCCGGCACCCCTTTTGCTGATCTCTTCGGGGGAGGTGAAGGCCGCCCGGTCACGCGCGAAGCCCAGTCTTTGGGCTCAGGTTTTCTCATCTCGCCTGATGGTTATATCGTCACCAATAACCATGTGGTCTCACCCGGTCAGCGCGGCGCTGCTGTCAGCTCGATCACGGTCACATTCCCAGACCGGACGGAATATTCCGCCAAGCTGGTTGGCCGTGACCCAGCCTCTGACCTTGCCGTGCTCAAGATTGAAGGCCGCAATCTGCCTTATGTGAAATTTGGCGATAGCAGCCGGACGCGTGTGGGCGATTGGGTGGTCGCCATTGGTAACCCCTATGGGCTTGGCGGCACAGTCACTGCCGGCATTGTTTCAGCCCTGCACCGCAATATCGGTTCAGGGCCGTCTGACCGATATATCCAGACAGATGCCTCCATTAATCAGGGCAATAGCGGTGGCCCGATGTTTGATATGAACGGCAATGTCATTGGCATTAACACGGCCATCTTCTCGCCCACGGGCGGCAATGTGGGCATTGGCTTTGCCATCCCTTCTGAAGTTGCAGCCCCCATTATTGAGACGCTGAAATCTGGCGGCAAAGTGAAGCGGGGCTATTTAGGCGTGAGCATCCAGCCCTTGGATGAAGGCGCAGCAGAAGCCTTGGGCCTGCCCAAGAACCAAGGCGAACTCATTGCCCGAGTTGAGCCCAATGAAGCAGCGGCCAAGGCCGGCATTCGCGAAGGCGATGTTGTCGTGCGCGTTGGTGGCCGTGATGTCACGCCGGATCAGACTCTATCCTTCCTGATTGCCAACCAAAGCGTGGGCAGCCGCGTCCCGATTGAAGTCATTCGCGCGGGCAAACGCCTGACTTTCACAGCGGTGCTGGGTGAGCGGCCCTCCGAAGACCGGTTGGCAGCCATTGCCGGCGGCAATCAAGGGCTAGATCCAGAAGACGAAGAGACGGCACAAAATGCCACGCGGGAATCGCTGGGCCTTGCTGTCCAAGAACTGACACCTGAAATTGCGCGCCAGCTGGGCCTTGCCAACCCGCCACGGGGCGTTGTGGTTGCAGCTGTCGATCCCGCAAGTGATGCAGCAGCCAAGGGCCTACGCCGTGGGGACATCATCCTTTCGGCCAACCAACAGCCAACTTTGGCAGCGGCTGATTTGGGCCGGATTGCAACAGAGGCCAAACGCGCGGGGCGCACCAATGTGCTGCTGTATATTCAGCGTGGATCCATGCCGCCGCGCTATTTGGCCGTTAAATTCCGTTAAGCGGAAACGGCGTGGTTCAACAGAAAAGGCGTGGGCCATTGGCCTGCGCCTTTTCTTTTACCTCTTAGCCAAAGGGCACGACTGTGTTTTCGGCATCATGGCCAATATCCGCCCGGCCAAGATAGGCAATGCCGCTCTGGCCGCACCAATGGCGGGCAACCTCTTCCTCAGTCAGGACAAAGTCAGGATCATTATCCGGCACGTCGCTGCATCGGCCCAGCATCAAGCCCGCAATTTTGCGAATGCCGGGGTTAGAGGTGAGGTGAAATAAACTGCGATCAATGCGGTACATATATTCGCCCACCTCTTCGACCATCAGGACATGATCGGTAAGATCGGGCTGAAGCGCTGTCCCCAAAAGCTGGCTCAGAACAGTGAGATTAAAGGCCACCTGCTTCGGCGCGGCGTGGGCCGTTTTATGAGGAGCCATCAGCCAATCCAGCCCGCGCAGAACGGCAGCATCGCCTCCTGCGCGTTTTACATCGCTGGGCATTGGGCCATGCGCGATGCGGCCAATGCCCGCGGCATAAAGCCCCGCCAATAAGAAGCCGGCATCGCTATAGCCCAAATAGGCTTTATCGCCGGCTACAGAGGCCAGCCGCGGCAACGCCTGGTCAACCACGCGGCACGCGCCATAGCCGCCACGGGCAAACCAGATGGCATCAATATTGGGATCATTCGCCAAGTCCACAAAGGCATCGGCGCGGGCTGCATCTGGCCCAGCAAAATGGCCTTCAGACAGGAAGCATTGGGGGTGAATGATGAAATCCGGTGCATCAGCACCATAAGCGGCGCGGGCCAGTACAGGCAATTGCCCGGCAACGGCCTCTTCCAGCCGGCATGAAGGCGCCACAATCCCAATCCGCACTATCTGCCCCCTATTTTTCCAGTCGGACCGTCTGGAATGGATCACAGCGATCCGGATCCCCCGTCTCAAGCCCGCGTTTTAACCATGCCATGCGATCCCGCTTTGACCCCAGAGAAAAATTCTCTGGCACCAAAGACGGCTCGGCTGCCTGGTCAACCATCTTCGCGCCTTCCGCTTGGGCAAGGCGCAGCCCATTTTCCATGTCGACAGCGCTTACAAGCGCCGTATTTTGCGCAGCCCAGACACCCGCATAGCAATCTGCTTGGAGTTCCAGCGCGGTTTGCAGCTTCTCTCTATCTGCGGCAGAGAGCCGCTTTTGATAGGCGCGTATCTGATCCACAATGCCTGTCACATACTGGATATGATGGCCCACTTCATGCGCCACACTATAGGCCTTGGCTGGCTCTGCCGCCTTGCCGTGCACTTGCGAGAGGTTTTGGAGCCAGCTTTCATCCAGATAAATGGACTTATCCGCTGGGCAGTAAAAAGGGCCCATGGCGGATTGCGCTGTGCCACACCCCGTTTTGCCCGTCTGCGCGTAAAAGCGGATCTGCGTGGGCACATATTTGCCAGCGGGAAAGGCCTTGGCCCAACTCGCATTGGCGGCTGCCAAGATCTGACAAGCTGGGCTTGCCTGATATTTGGCGTCTGCGCAGCTGTTGCCCGCGACAGGGCCTATCGCCTCGCCGGCTTGCGTGCGGGGCGCAGGGGGACGTGCATCCCAAAAGCGCAGCGATGGCGGCGCAAAAGCATAGCCCAAGGCCAAGATAAGCGCCCCACTGCCCATGGCAATCATCATCCGGCGCATGCTATATACTCCTAGCCCGCATAAATTTGGGGGTGAAGCGCGCACCTTGTGAAAGGGGCGCACGATGAAGACAAATGGTCTGACGCATCCTGCCTTTCCTTCTTCCTGCCCCCTCGTAAAAGACATTGCACTGCCGATCCGCGTGATGCAATCGCAGGACTTAACCAGCAGGAGTATGCCATGATCCTCAAAGGCAAAACCGCCCTTATTACCGGCTCCACCTCAGGCATTGGCGCAGCTTGCGCAACGGCGCTTGCGCGCGAGGGCTGTGCGGTCATGATTAATGGCTTTGGCGATGCCGCCAGCATTGAGGCGCAACGGCAAGCCTTGGAAGAACTGAGCGGCGCCAAAGCTGTGTGGTCGGGCGCGGATATGACGCAGCCAGACCAGATCGCCGCGATGGTCGAGACCTGCCATGCCGAACTGGGCGGGCCAGATATTCTCATTAACAATGCGGGCGTCCAGCATGTTGCGCCCGTGGATGAATTCCCGATTGAGAAATGGGATCAGTTGATTGCGCTTCTTCTGTCTGCACCCTTTCACGCCATGCGCGCGGCCTTGCCTTATATGAAGGCCAAAGGCTGGGGGCGGATTATCTCAACCGCTTCCGCACATTCCATGGTCGCAAGCCCCAATAAATCGGCCTATAATGCCGCAAAGCACGGACTGGTGGGCCTAACGAAAACGGCCGCGCTTGAAGTGGCGAAACAGGGCATTACGGTCAATTGCATCTCCCCCGGCTATGTCTGGACGCCGCTGGTGGAAAACCAAATCCCCGACACAATGCGCACGCGCAACATGACGCGCGAGCAAGTGATTAACGATGTGCTATTGGGCGCCATCCCGCAAAAGCAATTTGTAATGCCCGATCAGATTGGCGCTATGGCGCTGTTCCTCTGCCGCGATGAGGCGAGTGCCGTGACTGGCAGCAATTTGGTCGTCGATGGCGGCTGGACGGCGCAATAAGGGCAATCTGGCCTCCCCCATCCCCTCCCGCCTGCGGGAGGGGGCGAGACTTAAACCGCGCAACACAGCTTTCGTCGCAGCGGACTGGCCCTCGCCCGTTCTTAGCCTCGCAAATCAGGCGGTGTTGCCTCATCGCGCAGCATTGCGATGGCCTCATCCACGCTCATGATGCGCTGGCCTTCTTGGCCCAGCGTGCGGATGGCAACTTTGCCTTCTTCGGCTTCGCGCATCCCGACAACCAACAAATGCGGCACCTTCGCCAGTGAATGTTCGCGCACTTTATAATTGATCTTTTCGTTGCGCAGATCGGTCTCCACACGAAGGCCGGCCGCTTCCAGCTTATCGGCGACATCCTTGGCATAGCCATCCGCATCCGAGACAATGGTCGCAACCACAGCTTGCACGGGGGCCAACCACACGGGGAAGCGGCCTGCGAAATGCTCAATCAAAATGCCAATGAACCGCTCATAAGAGCCGAAGATCGCGCGGTGGAGCATGACGGGGCGATGCTTTTCACCATCATCTCCCACATAGGTTGCGTCCAAACGATCAGGCAGAACCCGGTCTGACTGGATGGTGCCGACTTGCCAGGTGCGGCCAATCGCATCCGTCAAATGCCATTCCAGCTTGGGCGCGTAAAAGGCACCTTCGCCCGGCAATTCTTCCCAACCATAGTCTGGCGTTGCCAAGCCCGCCGCGGCAACGG
>JBEEOY010000021.1:0-25575 GCA_041191345.1 Pseudomonadota bacterium | reverse complement strand
AGCTTCGGGTTCGGCATCATGCCCTTGGGGCCGAGGATTTTGGCAACGCGGCCAACCATGCCCATCATGTCGGGCGTGGCAATGCAGCGGTCAAAATCAATATTGCCGTTCGTGATGGCGTCGATCAGATCTTCCGCACCCACCACGTCAGCACCAGCTGCGCGGGCTTCTTCAGCCTTGGCATCCTTGGCGAACACAGCGACACGCACTGTCTTACCCGTGCCCTTGGGCAGCGAGACAACGCCACGGACCATCTGGTCCGCGTGACGCGGATCAACGCCGAGGTTCAGCGCAACTTCAATTGTTTCGTCAAACTTGGCGGTCGCATGCTCTTTCACAAGCGCGATCGCTTCGCTGACGCCATAAAGCTTTTCGCTATCAATTGCAGCGGCGAGCTTCTTTGCTTTTTTGCTCTGGAACGCCATGGATTAACCCTCCACCACTTCGAGGCCCATCGAACGGGCAGAGCCTTCGATGATGCGCGTTGCTGCGTCGATATCAGTTGCGTTCAGATCCTTCATCTTGGTCTGGGCAATTTCCGACAGCTTCGAACGGGCGATGGTCCCGATGACCGACTTGCCAGGTTCCTTCGAACCCTTGTCCAGCTTGGCAGCCTTTTTGATCAAGAAGGTCGCCGGCGGCGTCTTGGTGACGAACGAGAAGCTGCGATCCGCATAAACGGTGATGACCGTCGGGATTGGCATATTCTTTTCGAGATCGCTCGTCGCTGCGTTGAACGCCTTGCAGAATTCCATGATGTTCACACCGCGCTGACCCAGAGCCGGGCCAATTGGCGGTGAGGGATTGGCGGCGCCCGCGGGCACCTGGAGCTTGATATAGCCCTCAATCTTCTTAGCCATTGTTTCTCACTCTCTTTCAAGTTTAGCGGTTCAAACGGGGCAAGCCCCTCCCGCGGATGCACGCCTAAAAGGCGTTACTTCATGCGCTCGACCTGTTCGAACTCGAGTTCGACAGGCGTCGGACGCCCAAAGATGGATACAGACACCTTGACGCGGCCCTTGTCGAAATCCAGCTCTTCGACAAGACCATTGAAGCTTGCAAACGGGCCTTCGAGCACCTTGACCTGATCGCCAATTTCGTAATCGACGCGGATTTGCTGCTTGGGTGCTGCGGCTGCTTCTTCCTTGGTGTTCAAAATGCGTGCGGCTTCGGCTTCGCTAATCGCCTGTGGCTTGCCGCTTGAACCCAGAAAGCCCGTGACTTTCGGTTGGTTCTTGATGAGGTGATAGACATCATCCGTCATCTTCAGCTTCGCGAGCACATAGCCGGGGAAGAATTTGCGTTCGGACTGAACTTTCTTGCCACGGCGAATCTCAGTGACGGTTTCCGTCGGGACTTCCACAGCATCCACCAGCGCTTCAAGGCCAAGGCGTTCCGCGTCCGCAAGAATGGCGTCGCGAACCTTGTTCTCAAAGCCCGAATAGGCGTGAATGATGTACCAGCGTGACATGCCTGTTCTTTTCTATTCGTCAGGAAGCGAGCGCGAGCAGCGACTTTACGATCCAGCTGAACACCGAATCGACACCCAGGAAGAACAAGCCGAGAATTGACGTCATGATGATCACCATCACAACTGTCATCCCGGTTTCACGGCTGGTCGGCCAAGCAACTTTCGCTGTTTCGGCCCGGACTTGCCGGATAAATTCACCTGGGCTGGTCTTTGCCATAAACCCGTTTTCCATCCTAAAATCGGTTTTCCGCCAACAGGTCCGCCGCCGGAAAATCCGGCCAAATCGAAAACCCTGATGTCGGGATGGGTCGCCTTTAGGCAGCTTTGCGCGAAAACGCAAGCGTTGCGTGGGGTTCAACCGTGCAAGATGTCGGCGCAAAAGCGCGGCCGAGTCGCGCATCTGGCAGGAGTGGAGGGACTCGAACCCACGGCCCTCGGTTTTGGAGACCGATGCTCTACCAACTGAGCTACACTCCTATGGCCAGGCGGCGCGCATAGCGAAGGCGAAGCGCGGGCGCAAGCAGCGCGTGGCCTGCGCCTTTAAGCGCGACCCGACCTTGCACCTTTTTGCGTGGCCGTCAGCTTTGGTGAGGCAGGTGCCAGAGGGTGCGGCACATCGGCTGCATTTATCCGCCCCGTGACATAACCACCCTGCATAAAGCGGCAACCAAGGCTCAGTGCAAGGCGGAATTCCGCTTCCGACTCAATACCCTGCACAATGGGCGTAATGCCAAGATTCTCCGCCAGCGTAACAATTGCGCGCAGACGTGCGGCACTTTCCCGGTCTTTGCGCACGGCTGCACCAATCAGCTTTGGGTGGATCCGAACTGTGGCAAAGGGGGATTGGCTCAAATGTCCCAAAGCAGATGCGCCAGTGCCAAATTCTCCCAGCGAGAGTCGAACGCCCAGTTTATGCAACGCCACCAGCGCGGCGCGCCCACCAGATCCTGTGCGCTGCAATGTTGATTCTGCAATATCAATGGTCAGCCGCTCCGCAGCCAGCCCAGCTTGGCCCAAGGCTTGGACCAGGGAAGGAACCAGGCTGGCGTCCGTCATTTGTTCGGGCACCAGCGACAGAAACAGGCCTGTATCCGCCCGCCAATCGGCCAGCCTTGTGCAGGCTGTGCGCAACGCCCAAAGGCCAATGGGCACAATCAAACCACTTTCGCGGGCAATGGGAAGAAATTTTTCGGGCGGCACTTGGCCCAGATCTACGCTGGACCATTGGACCATCGCTTCGACATGCGCGACCCGATTGGCCTGCGCATCAAAAATGGGGAGATAGCCCAGCTGAAATTCGCGTTTGGCGAGGGCTGTTTGCAGCGCAATCTGCATCAACCGCCGGGCCTCTGCATCGGCCTCAAATTGATGCTCATAGCGCCGCACCCGACCGCCGCCGCTGCTTTTGGATTGATACAGTGCCAAGTCGGCAGACCGGACCAGCATATCCGCCGTCCGCCCATCCCGCGGGGCGGTTGCAATACCAACACTGGCGCCAATCACCAGTCGATGACGATCCACATCATAGGGCTGAGACAAGCTTTCCACAATCTGACGTGCAAATGTCTCAAGCCGGTCTGGCTGGCTGGAATCGCGCACAACCACGGCAAATTCATCGCCCCCCAATCGTCCGCACAAGGCCTGTTCACTGGCCAAGGCGCGCAACCGTTCTGCCACTTGAGCAAGGAGGCGGTCGCCCACTGGATGGCCCAAACTGTCGTTCACGGATTTGAAGCGATCGAGATCAATCATCAAAAATGCTGGCCGGGGGCCGCCTGCCAAACAGGCGCGCATCGCATGGTCCAGCGCTTCCATCAGATGCGCGCGGTTGGGCAGGCTGGTCAGTGTGTCAAACCGCGCCATACGACTGATCCGATCGACAGACCGGTGCGCCTCGGTCACGTCTGACCCAACACCGCGGAAACCCAGAAATCGGCCTGTGTCATCAAAGCGCGGATAGGCTGACATTTCCCACCAATGGGTTTCACCGGCGATGTCGACTGGCAGCATCAGGCTGGCAAAACGCTCGCGGGTGCGCAGCCGATCCGCCAATATCCGCAAATTTTCTGAGACTTCCCCTGCGTCCCAGGCTTTACCTGCCAATAAGGGCAACAGCGGCTGGCCCTCTAATTCATGGGCTGGACGCTGCAACAAATCTGCCAAGCGCTTGGGCACCTTGGTCAATTGCCGGGCAGAGTCCGTTTCCCAAATCCAATCTCCACCTGTCTCATCACAATCCCGCATCAGCAGGCCCAACAGGGCCCGCTTTTCCGTCAAGGCAAGATGCGCGGCTTGGCGCAAAATCAGGCTTCGGCTTTGCGTCACGCAACTCCACAACATAGCCAGTGACAAGGCAGCAGTGGTCATTGCAAGCAGGCCAAAGCCATGCGCCAGCATCATCACACAAAGGCTCATCCCCAGCAGCAGCACGCAGCTGGCCAAAGCCAAGGGCAGCGCTGCCAAAGTGACTGTCAGTCCCGCCATCAACGCGGTCAGCGTTGCCCAAATGCCCATGACTTGCATCAACGGGGCCCCAAGCCCAAAGATGAGAGGCACCAACGCCCAGGCCATTGTGCTGAAGGCCCCTAATCGGGTTTCCTGCCGCAAGATATGCGGAGCCTGTTCGGCAAGAGGTTGGAGCATAGCAACGCGCGCCAGCAAGCTGAGCATGGAAGGGGCCAGCGTCACCAGCAGCCATAGAAGCAAACTGGGCTGGAGGAGGTGCCCGTCTAATAGAAAAACAAGCAAGATCGCGCACAGGCTTTGCACGCCAAAGCGCATCGGCGCCATCTGGCGCAGTACATCCAATTGAAAGGCCCGAAGGCCGGGCGCAACTCTGCCGCCAGCATCGTCCTGCCCAAAAACAAGAGCCCAGTCTGTATCCGCAGATAGGCGCGCCCAAAAAGGCTGTTGGCTGAGCTTTGTCTCAGGCATGGGAGAAGAGGCAGCGTCGATCACACACTGCCTCTAACCCGCCAAATGTTAGAGATCCGTAAGCAACTGCCCCAGTTTTTTATAGACCGCCCGGCGTGCGGCCCAGCCCGGCTTGGGCCGCAAGTGAATAAGGCTTAGGCTGCGAGTGAATAAGGCTGGATTTCACCCGATAGATACAGACGGCGCGCCTTGGCTCGGCTCAACTTGCCAGAGCTGGTTCGCGGCAAAGACCGCGGAGGAACAAGTTCCACAACGCAGTTCATACCCGTAATGGCGCGCACTTTTTCACGAATGGCATCGCGCAATTTGGTCCGCTCATCTTCGTCAATGGTGCGGCAATGGACCAAAACAGCTGGGGCCTCTTCGCCACCCGGCGTCGTCACTGAAAATGCGGCAATATCGCCCTGTTTGAAGCCGGGCAGCTGCTCAACTGCCCATTCAATATCTTGCGGCCAATGGTTTTTGCCATTGATGATGATCATGTCTTTGGCGCGGCCAACAATATAGAGATAGCCGTCTGACATATAGCCCATATCGCCGGTGTTGAGCCAGCCATCCTTCAGGCACGCCTCGGTCGATTCTGGATCGCGGTAATAGCTGTGCATGACAGAGGGGCCTGCTGTCCAAACCTCGCCAATTTGCCGCTCGGGCAGCGCGCGGCCATCTTCGGCGCGGATCTCAACCTGCATATCGCGGCACGGCTTGCCGCAATTGACAATGGCGCGGAACCGCTGTGGCCGATCCCCGGGCCATTCCTCACCCGACAATTCGGATTCTTCAACCAGCTCCACCCGAATGCCTTCGCCCGGCGGCATAATGGTGACAGCCAGCGTCGCCTCCGCCAGCCCATAGCTGGGCAAAAAGGCACTCGCCTTAAAACCCGCCTGATGAAAGGCATCAACAAAGGACTGCATAACATCGGGGCGGATCATATCCGCGCCATTGCCCGCAATGCGCCAACCCGACAGGTCAAAGCGTTCTGACACTTGAGTCTGGCTGGAGATGCGCCGGGCGCAAATATCATAGCCAAAGGTTGGCGAATAGCTGATCGAGCTGTCGCCAGCGCGCGTATTGCGCGTCACCAAATCCAGCCAGGCAAGCGGACGGCGGGCAAAGTCTTCGGTCTTCATATAGTCCGCCGAGACTTGATTGGCGACGACGGACAAGAAACAGCCCACCAGCCCCATGTCATGATACCAAGGCAGCCAAGAAACGCAGCGATCCTGCTCATTGACTTCCATGCCATGGCTGTGCGCGGCCAAATTGTTGAGCAGCGCGTGGTGCGTCACGGCCACGCCATGCGGAAAGCGCGTCGAGCCGCTGGAATATTGAAGATAGGCAATATCTTCCGGCTTTGCGTCCGGCAGCGACACCGGATTGGCTGGGCGCGCGATGAAGCTTTCCCAGCTAATGGGTTCTGCCCCCACACTGCGCGCGGCATCCGGCGCCATGGTTTCAAGGCTTTCCGGATAGAAAAGATAGGTGGGCTCTGCGCTTTGCATCTGGACCGACAATTGGTCGACATAAGAATCGCGGCCACCAAAGCTGGTCGGCAATGGCAGGGGCACGGGCCAAGCGCCTGCATAGACAGTGCCAAAGAAAAGCGCTGCAAATTCAGGCGATGTCTCGGCAATTAGGGCAATCCGATCGCCCGGGGCAACGCCTGCCGCAATCAGCCGATAGGCCATGGCAAGCGCATCTTCGCGCAGTTCAGAAAAGGGATAGGGCCGGGCCAACGCGCCACGGGGGTCATGAAAATTCAACCCCCGCTGGCCACGGGCGGCATAATCCAGCGCCTCGCCCAGCGTTCCAAAATCCGAAAAACGGCGCGGCAGATTATCCCGCGTGGCAGTGGCGACAAGCGCCGGGGCCGGTCGGTCAAGATTATCCCGCACGGTGAAACCCCCAAAACCATAGGGCGCCCAGTGAAACAGGCGCCAGATTGAACCAGTCAATAGGCGCACACCAATGGCGCATCCTATTTGCGAAGATTTCCATTCGCTCGCGACTATGGCACAATTTGGGCCGGGACAAGACTATGAAACGCATGCGTGAGCGAAAGCCGCTAAATACCGCGGATTTGCGGCAAATTACCCTGACTTATGTTGGGCGCTTTGCCACGTCCCAAAGCAAGCTCGCCAGCTATTTGATGCGCAAAATACGGGAACGGGGCTGGGAAGATGGCGTGTCGGCAGACCTCGCAGTGACCCAATTGGTGGCTGATATGGCGCGTGCGCGCTTTGTGGATGATCGCGCTTATGCTGAAATGAAGGCCCAAGGCCTGGCACGTCGCGGCTATGGCGCGCGGCGTGTGCGCCACGCCCTAGATAACGCCGGAATTGCGCCAGATATTCGTGCAGATTTGATAGAGATGAGCCCTGAAGACGCTGAGGCGGCGGCCTTGGCCTATGCCCGACGTCGGCGACTGGGGCCTTTTTCCAACCAGCCGCAGGATCAGCGCCAGCGCGAGCGCGCGCTTGCCGCGCTGTTGCGCGCCGGGCATGATTATGCAACGGCGCGACGAATTCTTGATTTGGCGCCAGAACTTGGCCACAATGGCGAGGCTGGGGCAGACAGCTGAGGATCAAACAAAGCTTGTCGGGTCAAGCCTCTGGCGCGACACGGGCTGGGGAATCTGCCAAGGGGTGTGAGGCCGAGTATATGGTTGAATTGGCTATTATGATGTTTGTTAAAGGGCGCCGTTGATGACAGAGACGCCTGCTCCACTTGCTCAAAATCCTGCTGTGGAACCACGCTTGGTGGATGGCCAAGTGAAATGGTTTGATGCCACACGCGGCTTTGGCTTCATGGTCCCCGATGATAGCGAAATCGGCGATGTTCTCATTCATTTCAGCATTTTGCGTGAACATGGCCGCCGCACATTGCCCGAAGGGGCCCGCATTTCCTGTCATGTGGAATTGGGCGCCCGCGGCCTGCAGGCGGTGAAGCTGCTCTCCTATGATTTGTCGACTGCCATTGTGCAGGAAGCTGATTATCACGCCGTGCCAAAGCGGACGCGAGAATTGCCGCCGGAACAAATTGAAGCGGCAGGGCCTTTTGAGCCTGTCTTTGTGAAATGGTTTAACCGCCCCAAAGGCTATGGCTTTTTGGTCCGCAGTGCCGATCAGGCTGATGTGTTTGTGCATATGGAAACATTGCGCCGCGCCGGGATTGCCGATGTGCAGCCTGAAGATCCGCTGGAAGCGCGGCTGGTAAAAAGCGATCGTGGGTATCTGGCTATTGAAGTTCGTGCCGGATGAAAATCCTATGGCGGGCTGCCTGTGCGGCGCTTTTTTTCTGTGCGGCGCTTTTTTTGATGCCCATTGCCTGTCAGGCCAAACAGGCGCCAACTCTGGCCCCCAGCGGACTGGCTCAATTGCCGCTTCGGATCACAACGGCTGGAGGCAAAGTCCATAGCTTTACCGTTGAAGTGGCGGCCACCGAGGCACAGCAAGCCCGTGGATTGATGTTCCGCAGTTCACTTGCGCCAGATGCTGGCATGATTTTCCCGATGCGGCCGCCCCGTATGGCAAGCTTTTGGATGAAGAATACATTCATCTCGCTGGATATTATCTTCGTGCGCGCCAATGGCAGCATTGCGCGCATTGCTGCAAATACTCAGCCCTTTTCGTTAGACCCAATTGAGTCTGGCGAGCCTGTGGCAGCTGTTTTGGAAATTGCTGGGGGCCGCGCCGCAGCGCTGGGCATTCGCGAAGGGGATCGGGTTGTTCTGAATCCGTAACCTGCAACATTGCATCGCGCGGCTGAACGCAGTAACGGCCGATCCATGGGCGTTTTCAAGAACATTTTCACATGGTGGGAAGGCCAAACCTTCGGCACCTGGCTCCACACCCGGACTCGCGGCGTACGCGTTGGCGAAGATGCGGATGGCAATGTCTATTATCAGGCACGCAAGCCAGAGCCGTCTGGCTATTATCGCCGCTGGGTAACCTATAAGGGCAATAATGATGCCAGCCGCATTCCGCCTGAATGGTCGGGCTGGCTGCACAATACACATGATGCCGTGCCTGGGGATGGCCTTGCTGAGACCCATGCATGGGAAGCGGACCCTCTGCCCAATTTGACAGGCACGCCCTTGGCTTATCGCCCCAAAGGTGCACTCGAATCAGGCGGAAAGCGGGCCGCGGCCACGGGTGATTATGAGGCGTGGAGCCCCGACGCGGCGTGAAACGCATCCTTGCCTCGGCAGGCCTGTTGATCGTGGGCGGGGCCGCGGCATGGCAGGCGGCTCGTGCCTTGCAGGACGTGCCAGCGCCAACCCCTCCCGTTGAGGCACAAGCCGCCCCAGCCGAAGCCCCAACTGACGCCGAGGCGAACGCGCCCAAGCGTGCGCCAACGCCACCCTTGTCTACCAACCCCACCGCAACGCCTATGGCAGAGCGCGTGGCCACGCTGGGCGTGTTGAACAAGCGCAATGGCTTGTCCCGCGACCTGACCCTGAAGCCGGGCAAGGCTGTGCGACTGGGTGATTTGGTCGTGCGCTTGCGCGCCTGTGAAGAAACTGCCCCTTGGGAGCCAGAAAAATGGACGGGGGCCTTTGTTCAAGTCATCACGCGGGAAAGCGGCACGCGCTGGCGCAAAATTTTTTCAGGCTGGCTGTATAAAGAAAGCCCCTCAATCAACTTGGTACAGCATCCCATTTATGATGTGTGGGTTAAGGCCTGCAAAATGCGCCACGCAGATGTTGGTCCGGGGACAATTGTGGCACGCGGTGGGGATATGGCCGGCGGCTCTGGCAAGGCATCTAATGCCGAAAAGTCTCCCGAAGCCGCTCCTGAGGCCCCGGTGGCGGATAGCGCCTCGTCTAACAATCCTGAATAACGGGCCTTGCTGATTTCCACGGCCCCCAGCGAACGCAAATGCGGGGTCTGAAACTGGCAATCGAGCAATGTGAACCCGCCTGCCCGCAAGCGCGCCACCAAATGCGCAAAGGCGACTTTGGAGGCATCAGTTGCCCGGCTGAACATGCTTTCTCCAAAAAAGGCCCGGCCAAGCGAAATGCCATAAAGGCCGCCAACAAGCTCTCCCTCCAACCATGTTTCAATCGAATGGGCATGACCAAGGGCGTGGAGGCGCAACACGGCCTCTTCAATCTGGCGATTGATCCACGTGCCCGGCCTATCCGGGGCGGGGGCGGCGCAGCCAAGAAGAATTTGGTGAAAGGCGCGATTATAACTTGTCTCGAACCGCTCGGAGCGGATCGTTTTGCGCAGCGAGCGCGACAGGTGAAACCCCTCAAGCGGTAAAATGGCCCGTTTCTTAGGCTCGACCCAATAGACATCCGGCGCGTCACGATCATCTGCCATCGGAAAGACGCCCAAGGCATACGCCTTCAGCAGCAGGTCTGGGCTGATTGGCGCACCCATCAGCGCGTTAGGGCGTTGCCGCCAACGGCAAATCGGCCAGCCAGCGTTTCACATCCTCGGCGCTTTGATCTGGGATTTCCTCCATTGGGATATGGCCAACTTTGGGATAGATAATCAGCTGCGACGTGGGCAGCGCTTTATGGAACCAATGGGCGGCCGCCACGGGAATCAAATTGTCTTCCTGCCCCCACATAATCAACACGGGCACTTTAATTGCTGCCAAGCGCGCAGGGGTGGCAGCGCGGTTCTGGCCCATCTGCGCAAAGCGCGCCAGGGTGGCCGCGCGATTGCCCGGATAGCGGTTCAACTCCCAATAGCGGTCAACCATTTGGGGCGTTGCAAAGCCCGGATCATAGACGCTGGTTTTCAGGCTGGCCTCAAACATGGATCGCGGCGTGATGACTTCCGCCAGCGCGCGCACCCCAGGCATGCGCGCGATGCGAAAACCAATTGGCATGTTGCGCGACTTGGCACTTGGCGCACCTGCGGCATCCACGAGCACAAGCGCGTCCACCTTTTCAGGGTGCGACAAAGCGTAATTCCAACTGACACCCCCGCCCATTGAGTTGCCGGCCAGAATGGCGTGCGGCACGCCGAGCTGCTGCATGACCTGATCCACCACATCGACATAGCTATCCATGTCGTACCGGCCATTGGGGTTGGCGCCAGTTAGCCCATGGCCGGGCAAATCCAGCGTAATGATGCGATATTCGCTTTGCAGCCGCGTGACCCAAGGCTCCCATGTGTGCAGCGAGGCATTTGAGCCGTGAATCAAAACCAAGGCCCGGCCGTTGCGCACGCCCTGATCGCGGACATGGACTGTCAGTCCGGGAGAGAGCGTCAAAAAGCGTGACGCCCCACTGCCATATTTGGCGCGCATGGCCGTGGCATCCGTATCTGGCGTATAGCCAAGTGCCACAGCACCCGTGACCAATGCCGCCAAAAGGATAAGTGCCCATTTCAGAATACGCATGCCACCCCCCCTATCCTTTGCCGGTTTCCAACTGCCTTATAGGATTTCGCGCACCACCTCTTGCGGACGGCACAAACGCACGCCCTTATCTGTGCGCACCAAGGGCCGCTCAATCAGAATCGGTTCGCGCGCCATGGCATCCAAAATCGTGTCGGCATCTGCCTCCAACAGGCCCAATTCTTCTGCGGGCGAGCCACGCGTGCGCAAGCCCTGACGTGGCGTGAGGCCGGCATCGGCATAGAGTTGCGCCAAAGTCTCTCGGCTGGGCGGAGCCTTGAGATATTCCACCACCTCAAGGTCGACACCTGGTGTTTCGCGCAGAATGTCCAGCGTCTTGCGTGATGTGCCGCAATTGGGGTTATGCCAGATTGTCGCTTTCATCTCAGTCTCCCTTTTGCCTTGCCTAGCGTATTTTTGACTGCATGAAAATTATCGATCTATCGCTTGCAATTGCGACTGATTATCAATAACGATCTTTCCAGTCGTGATTGAGAATCAGTCTCAATAGATTTCACAAGGGCATCCAAATGCGTCTTTTGCTGGCAAGCACTGCATTGGCCTTTAGCTGGGCAAGCCCCGCTATGGCCGCAGAAGCTGAAGATGCAGGCTCTGTCATCATTGTGACGGGCCAGTTGGATGGTTATCGCGCGGTTTCAACCACCAGCGGCACCAAAACAGATACGCCCATTCTTGATGTCCCGCAGTCAATTTCAGTCGTCACCGAAAAGCAGCTGCGCGACGAAGCCATTTTAAGCGTGGCTGACCTTGTCCGCCATGTGCCTGGCGCCTCTGCGGGGCAGGGCGAGGGCCATCGCGATCAAGTGACGTTGCGCGGCAATGCCTCAACCGCTGATTTCTTTGTCGATGGCCTGCGCGATGATGCTCAATATTATCGCAGTTTCTATAATATTGAGCAGGTTGAAGTGCACAAAGGCCCCAATGCCATGATCTTTGGCCGCGGCGGCGGCGGCGGAATTATCAACCGCGTGACCAAAAGCGCAATGGCCGGTGAAAACCAGAGCAGCGCCCTAGCCTCGCTGAACAGCTTTGCCAGCTGGTACGGCAGTGTGGACAGCAATTTAGCCCTGGGAGACGCGGCCGCCGTTCGGATCAACGGCTTTTACGAAGGCCTCGACAATCATCGTGACGCCTTTTCGGGCCATCGCTATGCGGTAAACCCCGTTATGGGCGCAGAATTGGGCCGCGCGCGCGTGCAACTGGGCTATGAATATGTGCGCGATAGTCGCGTGGTGGATCGCGGTGTGCCATCACAAAATGGGACCCCGCTGAAAAACTATCGCGATCTCTTCTTTGGTGTCCGCGGCGTGAATGAAGCTGATATCACTGCCCATATTTTGCGCCTGCGCGCGGAGACAGAGCTCACTGATACTCTGAAGGCAGATGTCAGCGCCCTTTATGCCAATTACGACAAAATCTATTCCAATGCCTATCCAGCCACAGCCTTGGTCAATGGCCAATTGGGCATTGAAGCCTATCGCGACCCAACGCAGCGTGAAAACCTGATCGCGCAAGCCAATTTGCAATGGAAAGTAAACACCGGGGGTGTCGACCACCTCATCCTGATTGGCGCAGAGCGGACCAATCAGGATACAGAAAATGAGCGGATTAACGGCTTTTTCAGCGCAACTCAGCCCAATGCAGCCAATCGGCGGGCGATGATCACGTTCACGCAGCCGCTGGTGATCCCCAAGCCCTATTTCATTGCCGGTGCCGCTGCGAACGGCAATCGCAAAGTCGCCAGCACGCTGCGGCAAACATCCGCCTATGTGCAAGACCAAATGAGCTTTGGCGATCAGGTGAACCTCATTATTGGCCTGCGATATGATCGCTTTGATCTAAGGCTGACCAATAGCTTCAACCAAGACCGTTTTGCGCGCGTGGATGATCTGTGGTCTCCCCGCGCCGGCCTCGTCTTCAAGCCTGCTAAAAACGCCTCACTTTATGTAAGCTATACCAAGAGCTATCTGCCGCAATCCGGCGATCAGTTCACCTCGCTGGATGCCACGACAGCCGCGCTCGAGCCGGAAGCCTTTCATAATTATGAGCTTGGCGCCAAATGGGACATCCGCCCAAATTTAAGCGCGGCAGCTGCCATCTACCAATTGGACCGGACGAATACGCGCGCGACTGGCCCTGTGCCCGGTACACTTGTTCTCACAGGGGCGCAGCGGACCCGCGGGGCAGAAATATCCGTCGTCGGCCATGTGACCAAGGCTTGGGAAATGGCCTTTGGCTATGGCTATACAGATGCCAGTATTCGATCAACAACCACAGCCGCCCCTGCTGGCCGCCGCGTCGCACAAGTACCGCGCCATCAACTGAGCCTGTGGAATCGCTATGATTTGACGCGCAGCTTTGGGCTGGGCCTTGGGCTTTCGCATCAATCCCGCTCGTACACGACCATCAGCAACGCCGTTGCTCTGCCTGCTTATACACGCGTTGATGCGGCCGCCTTTTTCAAAATTCGCCGTGGACTCGAAGCGCAAATCAACATCGAAAATGTGACGAATGCCGCTTATTTTCCGACCGCGCATACGGACAATAATATTACAACAGGCGCGCCGCGAAATGCGCGGCTGACTTTGGTCGCCAAGTTCTAATTACCGCGCAAACCGCGCGCTTCGCCGTGTTGGGCTCGACTTTATCCACAGGGGCTGAGTATAACCCCTGTTATGGAAAAGATCCTGTCTTCAAAGATTGGTCGGCGTGAGCTTTTGGCTGGATCAATTGCGACTGCAGCGGCAGCCCTGCTCCCCGCGCGGGCAATGGCGGCACCTACAGACGCCCGGCTGCTGGACATTGCACGACGCCAATTAGAGCGGATGGATAGCTATATCTGGGTCCGCGATGTGGTGGGCTTGGCTGATTTTTCTATGCCCTCATCAGAAGAGCGTTTCTTCATCGTCAACATGGTCTCAGGCGATGTCCGCCGTTACTATGTCACCCATGGTCGCGGGTCTGACCCCGAGCATGATGGCTGGTTGAAAGCCTTTTCCAATCAATATGGGTCAAACGCGACCTCGCGTGGGGCCTATCTCACGCGCAATTATTATGATGGTAAGCATGGCCTATCCATGCGGCTGACGGGGCTTGAGCCGGATAATAATAATGCGGAAAGCCGCGCCATTGTGGTCCATGGCGCGGATTATGCGAACCCAAATCTGATCCGCACCATGGGCAAATTGGGCCGGAGCGAAGGCTGCTTTGCCTTTCCGCAGGATAATCTTGTGGAAGTGATTGCGCGCATGGGGCCCGGCCGCATGATCTTTGCTGACCGGCTGGAAAACCCCAACTTAGCCTAAGCGGCTGCGCGCTTCTTACCCTTAATCGAACAAGCTCGAGACTGAGCTTTCGTCCGCAATGCGCTTAATTGCCTCACCCAAAAGCGGGGCAATTGTGAGATGCCGGATCTTCTGAGCACCCTTAGTGGCTTCAGACGCACCAATCGAATCCGTGACAACCAGTTCCAAAAGCGAAGAGCCCTCAACGCGCGCAACTGCCCCACCTGACAACACGCCATGCGTGCAATAGGCAACGACATCTTCGGCACCCGCCGCCTTCAACGCCGCCGCCGCATTGCACAGCGTACCCGCCGAATCGACAATATCGTCAATCAGGATGCAGAAGCGCCCTTCGACATCGCCAATGATGTTCATCACTTCGGATTCACCCGCGCGCTCGCGGCGCTTGTCGACAATGGCGAGCGGGGCATTATCAAGCCGCTTGGCCAGCGCGCGGGCGCGAACCACACCGCCCACATCGGGCGACACAACCATGATATTCCGATCACCAAAGCGGGCCAGAATATCAGCAGACATGACTGGGGCGCCAAAGAGATTATCGGTCGGGATATCAAAAAATCCCTGAATCTGACCGGCGTGCAAATCAACGGACAGCACGCGATTGGCCCCGGCAGTTGTAATCAAATTAGCGACCAGCTTGGCCGAAATCGGCGTGCGCGGGCCGGGCTTACGATCTTGCCGGGCATAGCCAAAATAAGGCAGCACCGCCGTGATCCGCTTGGCCGACGCGCGGCGCAGCGCATCACAGATGATCAGCAATTCCATTAAATTGTCATTGGCGGGATAGCTGGTCGATTGGATGACGAACACGTCTTCGCCGCGGACATTTTCCTGAATTTCAACGAAGACTTCTTCATCAGCAAAGCGACGCACACTCGCCTTGGTCAGCGGGAGATCACAATAATCGGCAATTGCCTGTGCCAATTGCGTGTTGGAATTGCCGGTGATGAGTTTCATGAATCGGTCCCCGCCCTGAAAGGATGACGCCCCTTAAAGCGCAGGACCGGTTGGGGAAAGAGGGTTATTCCTTTTGCGCCAATGAGGCAGGCCATATTGCCCTATTGCCCATCGGCTTCACCTGCTTTTGGACAGCAGTGATTGCGGTTGTGCGCCCGTCCCAATAGAGAGGGCGCATGACCGAGCGTCTTCATATTGTTCTTGCCCAGCTAAACCAGCGTGTCGGCGATCTTGTCGGCAATGCCGATGCCATGCTTGCGCGGCGGGCAGAGGCGGCGGCCATGGGGGCAGATCTTATTGCATTTCCGGAAATGCAGTTGATTGGCTATCCCGCTGAAGACTTGATTGAAAAGCCAGCTCTGGCGGCACGTGCGGCAGAGCAATTGGCGCGAATGGCAGCGGCAACGGCCGATGGCGGGCCAGCGATGCTGGTCGGCACACTCCACAAGGATGACGCAGGCACGCTCTACAATGCCTATGCCCTGCTTGATCAGGGCAAAGTTGCGGCCATTCGTCTCAAGCATGAATTGCCCAATTATGGCACTTTTGATGAGAAGCGGTATTTCCGCCCCGGCCCCATGCCCGACCCAATTTCCTTTCGGGGCGCGAAAATTGGCCTGCCCATTTGCGAAGATGTCTGGTGGCCGCACGTCTGTGCACATCTGAAAACCCAAGGAGCAGATTTCTTCATTGTGCCCAATGGCAGCCCTTATGAAATTGATAAGGATGACTATCGCGCCGCCAAGGTGGCTGGTGCACGCGTTGCCGAAACAGGCCTTGGTTTTGCCTATTTAAATCGCGTCGGGGGCCAAGATGAACTGGTCTTTGATGGCGCGTCTTTCGTGCTCAATCCCGATGGGCATTTGGTCCACCAACTGGCCGATTGGGACGAAGAATTACGGCTGACTATTTGGGAGAAAAGCCCGCAAGGCTGGCACTGCCGGCCCGGTGCGCTCACTACGCTGGAGGCAAACCCCGTCGATGTCTGGCACGCGATGATGATTGGCCTGCGCGATTATGTGAACCGCAATGGGTTTCCTGGCGTGGTGCTGGGCATGTCGGGCGGGATTGATAGCGCGATTTGTGCCGCCATCGCAGTCGACGCTCTTGGGCCAGACCGGGTGTGGTGTGTGATGCTGCCCAGCCAATATACCAGCCACGAAAGTCTGGAAGATGCTGCACAAGCCGCCCAGATGCTGGGCTGCCGCCTTGATACGGTGCCAATAACCCCGGCAGTTGCGGCCTTTGGTGACATGCTTGGGGATTTATTTGCGGATAAGCCTGTGGATATCACCGAGGAAAATCTGCAATCGCGCATTCGCGGCGTGACGCTGATGGCGCTGTCTAACAAATTTGGCCATATGCTGATGACGACGGGCAATAAGAGCGAAATGTCTGTCGGCTATGCAACCATTTATGGCGATATGGCAGGCGGCTACAACCCGATTAAAGACGCGTATAAGATGACTGTCTTTGCCCTGGCGCGCTGGCGCAATGCGCATAAGCCGCGACTGGGCCTCGGCCCCGACGGTCCCGTGATGCCTGACCGGATTATTACCAAGCCACCCAGTGCTGAACTGCGCCCTGACCAAAAAGATTCAGACTCGCTGCCCGATTATCCCATTCTCGATGCCATCCTCGCCGCCTTGGTCGAGGAAGAGGCTTCGGTGGATGACATTGCCGCCCGCGGCTTTGACCGCGCAGTTGTTGCGCGTATTGAGCGGCTGCTGAACTTGGCTGAATATAAGCGCCGCCAAGCCCCGCCCGGTGTGAAGCTGGGCAAACGCAATTTTGGCCGCGACCGCCGCTATCCCATCACCAATGCCTTTAGAACGGCCTAAATTTTCATGACCATTATCACTCGCTTCGCACCTTCGCCCACGGGCAATCTGCACATTGGCAATGTCCGCACGGCACTCCACAATTGGCTTTGGGCTAAGAAAAATGGCGGCCAGTTTTTGCTGCGCATTGACGACACAGACCTTGAGCGGTCGCGCGAAGAATATGTCGATGGGCTGCAACAGGACTTGCGCTGGCTGGGCCTGAATTGGGATGGCATGGCCCGCCAATCCGCGCGCTTTGCATTGTATGAAGCGCGCTTTGAAGAGTTGAAGGCCAAGGGCCGTGTTTATGCCTGTTATGAAACGCCCGAAGAGCTGGAGCTGCGCCGCAAGGTGCTGCTGGGCCGGGGCCTGCCGCCTGTTTATGAACGCAAAGACGCCGATGCCCCGGTGCCCGAAGGCCGCACCCCGCATTGGCGGTTTAAGCTGGATCATGACACGCCCATTCGCTGGACCGATATGATCCGAGGCGAGCAACAATTTGATCCCAAATTACTGTCAGACCCCGTGATCCGCCGGGCCGATGGCAGCTGGCTCTATATGCTGCCTTCCGCCATTGATGATATTGATATGGGTGTGACGCATGTGGTGCGCGGCGAAGACCATGTGACCAATACGGCCACGCAAATTCAGATGTTTGAGGCCATGGGCGCACCCGCCCCGCATTTTGCGCATGAAGCGCTGCTGACGGGTAGCGAAGGTAAATTATCGAAACGGCTCGGCTCCTTAGGCATGGCCGAATTGCGCGATCAGGGCATTGAGCCGATGGCGATCCTCGCGCTGCTCGCGCGGCTGGGCACCAGCCAGCCCGTCGAACCCGTCACAGAGACCGCCCCGTTAATTGCGGGTATTGATTTTGGACATTTTGGCCGCGCGCCAGCGCGCTTTGACGAAGCTGAATTGGCCCAGCTGAATGCCAAGATTTTGCACCAGACGGACTTTGCTGCTGTCGCAGATCGCCTGCCGCAAGGCATGGATGAAGCCGGGTGGACTGCCATTCGGCCCAATATTGAAAAGCTAGCCGATGCGGAAAGCTGGTGGTCGGTGGCCACGGGCGATGTCGTGGCCAGCGTGGCTACTGAAGATCAAGACTATCTGCAGGCGGCCATTGCCGTGGCCCAAACGCTCGACTGGTCAGCCGACCCTTGGCACGGCCTAACCAATGCGCTCAAGGATCAAACAGGGCGAAAGGGCAAGCCGCTCTTCCTGCCGCTGCGCCAGGCCTTAACGGGGCAAGACCATGGGCCGGATATGAAGGCGCTTCTCCCCATTATTGGCAAAGACCGCGCCTTGGCGCGACTAGAAGCTGCCCGCCGCTAAGAGTGCGCGGCATTTGAGCTAGCCTCGCTGGGCTAGCGCATTTGAGATCAAAGGCCTATCTTGCAGCCATGCGCGTCTTTCCTCGTCCCGTCAGTCCCAAAGCCGCATGGCGTGATCTCATCGCCTATTTGCGGTCACGCCAGCGCCATAAAATTGGGCTGGCGCTGCTATCCATTTGCATTCCCCTGTTCTTCATCGCGCTATTTTATATTGACCAAGTGCCAATGGAATATCGGCCCCCCAAGATCATTTATGTCGAAAAGCTAGACCCCAAGCGCAGCGATGCCGATATTATCGCCCAGCAGAAAATTGATAAGCAGAAGCGCGATGCCGAAGAGGCGGAGCGCCAGCGCATTTTGGAAGAAAACCGACGTCCATTCAAAGAACTGGACAAGAAGCTGGATGACTGGGGCCTGTGACGGGCACGGCTGACCGACGCTATATGGCAGCCGCCATTGCGCTGTCTGAACGGGGCCGGGCACAGACGGGCACCAACCCCAATGTGGGATGCCTAATTGTCCGCGATGGGCACATTGTTGGACGCGGGTGGACCCAAGCGGGCGGCCGCCCCCATGCAGAGGCAATGGCGCTTGCGCAAGCGGGCCAGGCCGCCAGGGGGGCAACAGCTTATGTCACGCTGGAGCCCTGCGCGCATGAAAGTGCACGTGGCCCGTGTTGTGCCGATAGCCTAATTGCAGCGGGCCTTGCCCGCGTGGTGATTGGGCTGACTGATCCTGACCCGCGGACCAATGGCGCGGGCATTGCACGCCTGCAGGCAGCGGGCCTGAGTGTCGAAGCTGGGCTGGGTGCCGAAGCAGCACGACAGGCCATGGCAGGCTGGCTGATGCAGCACCATCAGGGTCGCCCGCTGGTAACACTGAAGCTCGCCACATCGCTTGACGGCTGCATCGCACTGGCGCGAGGCGAGAGCCAATGGATCACCAGCGCAGCGGCCCGTGCGCACAGCCATTTAGAACGATCCCGCCAGACGATGATTCTTGTCGGCCGCGGCACGCTAGACGCAGATTCTCCGCGCCTTGATGTCCGGCTGGCCGGGCTAGAGACCCGTTCACCAGCGCGTGCGGTGCTGACGCATGGCAGCGCCCCACAAGGCTGGCTGGCACTGCGCGCGCCCGAGCAGATTATGACTCTGACTGGCGTCCAATATCTGATGGTCGAAGGCGGGGCAGAGACTGCCGCCGCCTTTTTGAAAGCTGGGCTGGTAGATCGGCTGCTCCTCTATCGCGCGCCGATTTTAATTGGGCACGGCAAAGCCTGTTTGGCAGATATTGGCCTGCACCATTTGCCCGATGCGCATGGCCAATGGCGGCAGATTGACAGCCGCCCGCTTGGCAAGGACCAGTTTGAGCTTTACGAGCGAGCCTGAAAAGAGGCGCATCATGTTTACTGGCATTATCACAGATATTGGCACGATCACCAAAGTGGATCAGCGCGGCGACCTGCGGCTGGTCATTCGCTGTGGCTATGACATGGCAGGTGTGGACTTGGGCGCCTCAATTGCGTGTTCGGGCGTCTGCCTGACAGTGGTAGACAAAGGCACTGATTGGTTTGCCATCGATGCGTCTGCTGAGACAATTTCCAAGACGGCGTCTGGCATGTGGACCGAAGGCCGCCGCCTCAATTTGGAACGCGCGCTGAAAATTGGCGATGAACTGGGCGGCCATATTGTGACTGGCCATGTCGATGGCATTGGCACAGTGACAGCCGTGACGCCCGAAGGCGATTCACACCGCGTCATGATCACCATTGGTGCCGGCATCGCGCCTTTCATCGCCGCCAAAGGGTCCGTCACAGTGGATGGCGTCTCATTGACGGTCAACAGCGTCGCAGACAATGCGGATGGCAGTGCGACCTTTGGCCTCAATATCATTCCGCATACTTGGTCAGTAACCGCATTGGGTGACCTGGCGACGGGCCAAGCTGTCAATATCGAGATTGATGTGCTCGCGCGGTATTTGGCGCGGATGCAAGAGCGGTTCAGCACGCTCCCGCACGGCTAAAGCGGCGGCGCGGCAACCAGCGTCTGAAATGTAAAAGCTTCGGCTGTGGGGCCATGCGCGGCCAGATGGGCGATCTTGGCCATGCCTTCGCTAAGTGTTGGGATATGGCCCGCCGGCACCCACCAGAGCGCCATGAAAAACTCCATCTTGTGGAACCAGTCACGCCGGCGGCGCATGACCGCCAGATGGTCCGGCTGTTCATAAACAAAGGCCCGCAGCGCTGCCACATCCGTCCAGACCGACATATTGGCAATGAGGTTGGGGTCCGTTGCGTCGGGCACAAGGTCTGTCGCGTCTCCGCCCGCGCCCACCAGCCGCCAGACAAAGCCGGGGGCCGCATCGGCCATCGCATTGACATGATCCAGTGCGGCCATGAAATCGGCATTGGCGGGATCATCTTGTGGCGCAATGAAACGCGCGACATTGATCTGCGCCAAATGCCACGACATTAGGCGAGCGCCTCGGCAATTAGCTTGCGGCTATTCTCAATCCCATACAGCGCAATGAAGCTGCCCATGCGCGGCCCCGCGCTGGAACCGAGCAAGGTCTCATACAGCGCCTTGAACCAATCGCGCAGATTTTCAAAACCGCCCGTCTTGCCAATTTCATAGACAATATTCTGAATGTCTTCCGCGCCCGTATCGGGGGCAAGGCCCGCCAGTTCGGCATCGAGCCGCTGAAGGGCTGCGACTTCGACACCCTCTGGTTTGCGGCGCTTAAGTGTTGGCGCAATGAAATCACGATTATAGGCCAAAGCCAAATTAATCAGGTTCGCCAATTCCGGGTGCGTTGCCGCACTCGCATCGGGCACATAATTCGTCAGATAAGCCCAAACTTGCGGTGCGGTTGCGTGTTCGCCCATCACGCCCACCAAGTTCAGCAACAAGCCAAAGCTGACGGGCGGCACATCTACCGGCACTTGGCCATTATGAATATGGTGCACAGGGTTGCCGAGCTGCTGCTCCACCGCTTGCCCCGCATAATTGCCGCGGAATTGGAAATATTCATCCACGGCCCTTGGAATGACACCCATATGGAGCTGCTTGGCACTTTTGGGCTCACGATAGGCGTAAAAGGCGAGGCTTTCCTGCGTGCCATAGGCCAGCCATTGTTCAAGGCTGAGGCCATTGCCCTTGGACTTGGAGATTTTCTCTCCCTTTTCATCCAAGAACATTTCGTAGATCAGCCCTTCCGGCTTGCGGCCGCCCAACACCTGCGCAATTTTGCCAGATTGGATGCCGCTATCAGTCAGATCCTTGCCGTACATTTCATAATCGACGCCGAGCGCGACCCAGCGCATCGCCCAGTCGACCTTCCATTGCAGCTTAGCTTTGCCGCCGAGGACGGACTGCGTGACCATCTCCCCCTCATCCTCAAAGCGGACAAGGCCTGCCTCTGCATCAACCACCTCAACGGGCACTTGCAGAACAATGCCAGACTTCTCGCTGATCGGCAGGATTGGCGAATAGGTGGCAGCACGCTCCTTGCGGAGGGTGGGCAGCATGATGTCGAGAATGGCTTGATTGCAGCGCAGAACATTTTTCAGCGCCTCATCAAAATGGCCGCCTTCATAGCGCGTGGTGGACGAGATAAAATCATAGTCAAAGCCAAAGCGATCCAAGAATTCGCGCAGCATGGCATTGTTGTGATGCGCGAAACTTTCAAACTTCTCGAACGGATCGGGAATGCGCGACAGGGGCTTGCCCAAATGTTCCGCAAGCATTGCTTGATTGGGCACATTGTCCGGCACTTTGCGCAGGCCATCCATATCATCGGAAAAGGCGATGAGCTGGGTTGGCATATCCGTCAGCGCTTCAAAGGCACGGCGGACCATGGTGGTGCGCAGCACTTCGTTAAACGTGCCAATATGCGGCAGGCCGGAGGGACCATAGCCCGTTTCAAAAATCACCGGACCATTGGCCTTGGGCGAAGAATACCGTTTCAGCACCTTGCGCGCCTCTTCAAAGGGCCAAGCCTTGGAAACCATCGCTGCGTCGCGCAAATTGCTCACCGTCAGTTGCTCTTTCATCTCTGTTGGGCCAATCCGGGCCTGTGCCCCGACCTTTATCTGCCCCTTTGCCCTATCCTGCGCTTCATGCAAGCCATGGCGGCATCTGGATTGCCACGCCAGATGGCAAAACGCGCGGGGTAAGCCGCGGCGAAGCCATTTCTCTGGCGGCGGAAACGCCCGTTATCATGCTCAACGCCCCGCTGGTGGGGGCGCGGCTGGGCTATGGCGAGTTATCGGGACTCGATCTGCTGGAGTTATTCGCCTTTGTGCACCCAGCGCAGTTCATGGTGCCAACCATTAAGGGTTTGGTTTCGGCACTGGATATTCAGCCCCACCCCTCCCCTGAAGGGGAGGGGCTTACCGAAGATCAAGTACCTGCTTTTCTCCAGCAAGCGGCCCTTAAACTGCTCGACACCCTCTCCAGGGATTGGCCGGAGCGCGAGGGGGCGTGGACATCTGCGCAAGCGCTGGCGCGGTTGCGCTGGCCATGGTCGCCGCTGATTGCTGAGCGGTTGACCGCGCCTGTCCAAAATGAGCGCTGGCTATTTTCCCGCCTGCCCGAATGGGACGAAGCTGCCCCACGCCCTGCGCCTCGGCCGATTGCGCTGAGCGAAGCTGAAGTGCTGACGCGGCTGGGGCAAGTGACTGGCACCGGTGCCGAAGACCGGCCCGGGCAGAAGGCCTATGCAGCAGCAGCGGCCAAAGCCTTTTTGCCACGCGCCGCCGCCGACACGCCGAGGCTGTTATTGGCCGAAGCGGGGACTGGCATTGGCAAAACCTTAGGCTATCTCGCCCCCGCCTCTTTATGGGCCGAACAGGCAGGCGGGCCGGTGTGGATTTCCACCTATACCAAGGCGCTGCAACGCCAGCTAACGGCAGAGACGGCGCGTATTTATGGCAGTGAAGCCGCCGCCAAGGGCAAAGTCGTCATTCGCAAGGGGCGCGAAAATTATCTCTGCCTATTGAATTTGGAAGACGCGCTGCAAGGCGGCTTTGCCGGACGGGCGGCTATATTGGCGCAATTGGTGGCGCGCTGGGCCGCCTATAGCCGCGATGGCGATATGGTGGGGGGCGATTTGCCCGGCTGGTTGCCCACGTTGTTCCGCCGCAATGGCTCTACCGCGCTGACGGATCGACGCGGCGAATGCGTTTATGCGGGCTGCCCGCATTATCGGAAATGCTTTATCGAACGCGCCACCCGCGCGTCAGCCGAAGCGGATCTGGTGGTGGCCAATCACGCGCTGGTGATGGTGAATGCCGCACGCGGCCGCGAAGAGGCAAACGGCCCGACTCGCTTTGTTTTTGATGAAGGCCATCACCTGTTTGACGCAGCCGATACGATGTTTGCGGCCGCGCTGACAGGGCAAGAGGCCATTGAACTGCGGCGCTGGATTATTGGCCCTGAAGGCAAGTCACGTGGGCGCAGGCGCGGCCTCGCTGCGCGGCTGGGCGATGTGGCCAGCTATGATGCCGAAGGCTCGGCCGCGATTGGTGCCGCCGCCCATGCAGCGGCAGCCTTGCCCAGCGATGGCTGGCTGCAACGCATAGCTGAAGGCGCGCCTTTCGGACCAATGGAAGCCATGTTTGCTGAAATCCGCGGGCTGGTTTTCGCCCGCTCCACGGATGAGGATGCAGGCTATGGGCTGGAGACAGAGGCCGCCCAATTGGACGGCGCATTGCTGACGGCTGTCGAGCCTGCATGCAAGGCACTGGAAGCTATTCTGCGCCCGCTGATTGCGCTGGGGCGGCGATTGGATGCCGTGGTCAGCGAAGGGCCGGATTGGCTGGATGGGCAGGCGCGCGCGCGCGTGGAAGGGGCGCTGTCTAGCCTCAGCTGGCGCACAGATACGCTGGCCGCATGGCTCAGTATGCTCGCACGGCTCGGCGGCCCGGCGGACCCTGATTTTGTCGATTGGCTGGCCGTAGAACGCATTGAGGGCCGCGAAGTGGATATTGGCCTCAGGCGCCATTGGCTCGACCCCACCCGACCTTTTGCCGCGACAGTGTTAAAGCCCGCGCATGGCGCGCTCATCACGTCAGCCACGCTGAAAGGCAATGAAGGCTGGGATGTGGCGGAGGCGCGCACGGGCACCCGCCATGTCGACGCGCCGCTCCAGCATTTTGAAGCGATAAGCCCCTTTGACTATGCCAATCAGTCCGAAGTGTTGATTGTCACTGATGTGAAGCGCGGTGATCTGCCACAGCTTGCCAATGCTTATGCCCAGTTAATGACGGCTGCTGGCGGTGGGACGCTGGGGCTCTTCACGGCCATTCGTCGTCTGCGGGCCGTTCATGCGCGTATTGCCGACCGCTTGGCGCGCGAAGGGCTGCCACTTTATGCCCAGCATGTTGACCCCATTGATACAGGAACGCTGGTGGACATTTTCCGCGATGATCCACGCGCCAGCCTGATTGGCACGGATGCATTGCGCGATGGCGTGGATGTGCCGGGCGATTCCTTGCGGCTGGTGATTATGGAAGGCGTGCCCTGGCCCAAGCCCACAGTGCTGCACGCCGCACGCAAGGCAGCTGGCGGCGGCACAGCTTATGAAGACCGGCTGATCCGGGCGCGGCTCGCCCAAGCCTTTGGTCGGTTGATCCGGCGCCAGGGCGATAAAGGCGTGTTTGTGCTTTTATCTTCTGCTGTGCCGACACGGCTGCTCAGCGCCTTTCCGCCGGGCACGCCCATACGCCGCGTGACACTGGATGAAGCCGTGCAGGTTTTGCAAAATCCACAATCCCCGCTTCCCAGCGCAGCCGCTTTGCCGCATGAAGAGGCACAATGAAGACGCTCACTCTCTTTCGCCACGCCAAATCTGGCTGGGATGCGCCCGTGGACCGGGATTTTGACCGGCCGATCAACGCACGCGGCACCAAAGGTGCTCGGCTGATTGGTAAATATCTGGCGAGCAAAGGCTGGCGCTTTGACTATGTGATTTCCTCCCCCGCTGTGCGCTGCACCGAAACGCTGGACGTGCTGTGGGAAGGCTATGGCGAAATTCTCCACCCCAATTGGGACCGGCGGATTTATTTGGCCTCAGGCGCGACCTTGCTGGATGTGGTGCAGGACCTGCCTGACAGCGTCTCTTCTGTGTTGATGTGCGGGCATAATCCCGGGCTGGAAGATTTGATTTTAATGCTGGTGCCCGATCAAAAAGGCGATGCTTTGCGCGATGCCGTGGAAGACAAATTCCCAACGGCCGCAGTGGCCGAGCTGCAATTTGATATTGACCATTGGGCCGATGCCAACACCAACAAGGCGCGCTTCACGCGCCTCATCCGCCCGCGCGATTTGGACCCGAACCTAGGCCCAGCGATGGACCGGCCGGGGGATTAA
>JBEEOY010000020.1:0-4578 GCA_041191345.1 Pseudomonadota bacterium | reverse complement strand
ACATGTATATGTTCACGCTGGAGGGGCCCCAATCGCTGGCCGAAAAGCGACGCACCTTAGATTGGATCATCCGGCCTGCCTTGCGCACTGTGCCCGGCGTTGCTGATGTCAATGCGCTGGGTGGCTTTGTTGAAAGCTATGAAGTCCGGCCAGATATGGCGGCACTGGCTGCTGCTGGGCTGACTGTAGATGATCTGCGCCAAGCCATTGAGCGCAGCAACCGCAATGATGGCGCAGGCCGCCTGAAAACGGGTGAGGAATCGCTGATTGTCCGCTCCGTTGGTGCTGTAAAATCCTTGGAGGATTTGGCAGCCATTGTGGTGCGCGCCCAAAATGGCCGGACCATCAAAGTCGGCGATCTGGCCGAGGTGCGGCTTGGCCATTTAACGCGCTATGGCGCCGTCAGCAAAAATGGCACGGGTGAAGCCGTTCAAGGCTTAGTCATTGGCCTGCGGGGCATGGATGCAGCCGCCATTGTGGAGGGCGTGAAAGCCCGGCTCGACGAAATTGCCCCCAGCCTGCCCAAGGGCATGACAATTGATGTCTTTTATGATCGGTCTGACTTAATTGGCCGCGCGGTGGGCACCGTTGAAAAGGCACTGGTTGAAGCCACGCTGCTGGTCATCATTTTGCTCTTGCTGTTCTTGGGCAATGTGCGTGCCTCGATCATTGTCGCAACGGCCCTGCCCATGTCGGTGCTGCTGACGTTTATTTTCATGCACAATATGGGGCTGGCGGCCAATTTGATGAGCCTGGGCGGATTGGCAATTGCGGTGGGCATTTTGGTCGATGGCGCGGTTGTGGTTGTCGAGAATGTGGTGGAGCGGCTGTCTGACCCCAAGCACGCCAAAATGGGTAAGCTCCATGCCGTGTTCATTGCCGCGCGCGAAGTGGCCGTGCCTGTGGCCGCAGGGCTGCTGATTATTGCGCTCGTTTTCCTGCCTTTGCTCAGCCTTGAGGGGCTGGAAGGCAAGCTGTTTGCGCCCGTGGCTCTCACCATTGTGCTGGCGCTGCTGGCCGCTTTGGTGCTGTCGCTCACTTTGGTGCCGGTCTTGTGCTATTTCATTTTGCGCCACCAAAACGGGCATCATGAGCCGTGGCTGATGCGCCAAATTGCGCCGCGCCATCACCGGCTGTTGACCTGGGCCTTTGCCAACCCGCGGATCATGGGTGCCATTGCGGGCGTATCCCTGCTGGTTGCTGGCCTTGCCTATAGCGTGACGGGCAAAACCTTTTTGCCGACCATGGATGAAGGCTCAACGCTGATCCAGCTGGCCAAGCTGCCCAGCATCAGCCTGGACCATAGTGTGGCAGGCGATATGCGCGTGCAGCGCGCCATTTTGGCCGAAGTGCCCGAAGTAACTGACATCATTGCTCGCGTGGGCAGCGATGAATTGGGCCTTGACCCGATGAGCCCCAATGAGACGGACAGCTTTTTGAAATTAAAGCCGCGCGAGGAGTGGCGCGTCCAAGATAAAGACTGGCTGGTCAATGAATTGCGCCGGGTGCTCGACAATTTCCCCGGGATTGAGCCCAGCTTTACGCAGCCCATTGAAATGCGCGTCTCTGAAATGTTGACGGGCGCCCGGGGGGATTTGGCGATTAAAATCTTCGGGCCGGATCTGTCAGAATTGTCACGCCTTGCCGGGCAAATTCAAACACGCCTGACAAAAATTGATGGGACGAGCGAAGCGATTACTGTTGCCAATTCCTCAGTTGATTATTTGCAAATTGATGTGGATCGCACAGCCGCGGGCAGTGCGGCTATGCCCGTGGATGCCCTGCAAGATATGATGCGCGCCAATGTAGAGGGCGTGCCCGCCGGCATGGTGACAGATGGCGTGCGGCGCGTGCCCATTATCATTCGTGGGGCCGGGCAAGAGGCCTCAGACCCCCAAGCCTTTGCCGATCAGGCCTATCTCAGCCCCTCGGGCCAATTGGTCCGCGCCAGCGATGTCGCCACGGTGCGGCGCGTGGCGGGGCCAGTAAAGCTTGAGCATGAAAATGGCTCGCGCTTTGCCCTGGTGCAGGCCTTTGTCTCGGGCCGTGATCTTGTGGGCTATGTCGAGGATGTGAAGGCCGATATTGCAACGCACGTCAAACTGCCGCCGGGCTATCGCCTTGTTTGGGGCGGGCAATTTGAAAATCAGCAGCGGGCCGCCAACCGGCTGATGATTGTGCTGCCTTTGTCCGTGTTGATGATCTTCATTGTGCTGTATGCAACACTGGGATCGCTGCGGGCAGCCCTGCTCATTCTGGTTAACATTCCCTTTGCCGCTGTGGGGGGCATGGTCGCCTTGGCAATTTCGGGCGAATATCTGTCCGTTCCGGCGTCCGTTGGGTTTATTGCCTTGCTGGGCATTGCGGTTTTGAACGGCCTCGTCATGGTCAGCTATTTCCGGCAATTGCGTGAGAGCGGACTGCCCTTGGAAGAGGCCGTTCGCACAGGGGCGGCCCGGCGGCTGCGGCCCGTGTTGATGACGGCCAGCATTGCCGCCTTTGGTCTTGTGCCCTTGTTATTTGCAACAGGGCCGGGCTCTGAAATTCAGCGGCCCTTGGCGATTGTGGTGACGGGTGGCTTGGTGACAGCAACCTTGCTGACGCTTGTTTTGCTGCCGATTTTATACGCCCGATTTGGCGAAAGCCGCGAGGAACGCGCCTTGCGCGATGGCCCAGAAAAAGCAGGAGCGATGTCATGATCTTTTCTTGGCACCGGGCTGTTTTGGTAGCCTTGCTCGGCACGGCATCCGCCACTGCACAATCCCCACAGGTACAACCCTCACAGGCACACGCCCCTTTGCCCCCCGAGGCGGCGGTGCGCGCGGCGCTCGACCAGCACCCGCATGTGGAAGCCGCCGTTGCGCGCATTGCCGCTGCCAAGGCCCAGGCCCGCGGCTTAAAGGCCGGCCCGCATGAGCTGAATTTCACAGGCAGCTATATCCGCCGGTCAATTGATCGTGACGGCAAATATGATGAATATGACGCGACCGTGATGAAAGGCATCCGCCTGCCGCAAAAGGCACGGCTGGACACACGCGCCGGGGAACAAGGCGTTTTGGCGGCTGAGAATTTGGCCGAAGATGCCCGGCATCAAGTGGCGACGGCGCTGAACGACTTGTGGTGGGATTGGCTGGCCGCCAGTGCCGAGGCGGAGGTGGATGCCGCTGCTGTGCGCAACCATGAAGCCATGGTCCGCGCCGTGCAGCGGCGCGTGGCACTGAAAGATGCCGCCCCGCTTGATTTGGATCAGGCTGCCGCTGCACTGGCAGATGCGCAAACCAGCCTCGCGCACGCGACGGGAGACGTGGATCTCGCCCGCGCGCGGCTGGCCGCACAATTCCCCAGCCTGGCCGTGCCGCCTGCGGCGCCCGCCATTCCCACCCCTGATTTAGACACCGGCCGCCTCGACGAAATGGGCCGCCAAGTGGTTGAGCGCAGTCATGATATTGCTGCCGCCGATGCCGAAGCGTTGCGGCTGGCAGCCCTAGCGCGCCGCGCCAAGGCGGATCGGATTGCTGACCCGCATATTGGCCTGCGCTTATTTCAGGAGCGCAATGGCGCCGAGCGCGGAGCAGGCGTTGTCATGTCCATCCCGCTGGGCATTGCAGCCCGGCGTGCAACAGCCGATCAGGCCGCTGCCGAAGCCTCAGCAGCAACGGCCGAACGCGCGGCCGTGCGCGCCTCGGTGACAGAGCTGGCGACCACCAATATCGCAGACCTGCGGGCCAAGCTGAACGCTTGGCAATTTGCCCAAACCGCAGCGCAAGGCCAGCAGACGGCATTGGCCCGGCTGAAGCGCGGACAGGCGCTCGGCGCTATTGATCTGGCCGATGTGCTGCAAGCCGAACGCCTTGCCCATGCAGCCGCCCGCATTGAGGCCCGCGCCCGCGCAGAAGCCCATCGCGCATGGGCCAAGATGCTGATCGACAGCCATAATTTGTGGATCGGTGATTAAGCGACGCGGCTTAGGATTGACGCAACAAGCCGTGTGTTACGCTGTGAATCATGGCGTGCAAAGGCAGGTCCCGCCGCCAGCGGGTGGGAATGGCGCGGGCACCCAGCAGTGCCCCTGAAAGTTGGCCGGTGAGCGCCGCGAGGACGGGGTTTTTTGAGTTTAGGCCGATTGCCAGTGTCACAGCCTGGTCAAAGCTGGCGCTGCGGGCCGTGGCCCAAAGTGCGGCTTCCAAACTGTGGCGGGCGAGGCCCGAGGTTTGAATGTCTGTGCGGCGGCGGCCACGCCAGCTGCCTGCCAGAACGGCGGCAATGGCGTCTGTCCCAATGAAGTTGGGCCGCGAGAGAACCATAGTGGCAGGCCGGCCTGATATGGCGTCAGCCAATATCTCGGCGAGCCCAAGGCTGGCATCAATTGCCTCAGGCGCTGGGTGTGTGCGCCGCGTTTGATGAGCAACGGCAGCACGCAACGCCTGCCGATCACGATGAAAGCGAATGGCCAGCGGCGCGAGGCGAAGCAAGCACCCGTCAGAGGCGCGTCCCACCACCCGCTGAGACGTCTCGGGGGCAGCCATAAGCTGCGACCGGCGTTTGCCGATAAAGTCCGCCGTGTCCGCATAGGAATTT
>JBEEOY010000019.1:0-12752 GCA_041191345.1 Pseudomonadota bacterium | reverse complement strand
CTTGCCGCCGATGGCGCATTGCAGCTGCGCTTGGCGGATGGGCAGGTTCGTGCCATTCATGCAGGCGATGTATTTCTGGTTTGATGAAAAAGGATGGGCAGATGCTGCTCGCGATTGACGCTGGGAACACCAATATCAAATTTGCGCTGTTTGATGGGCTAGAGATCAAGGCCCGTTGGCGGATTGCAACGGATGCGCGGCGCACGGGGGATGAATATGCCGTCTGGCTGCTGCAATTGCTGGCGCTTGAGGGCTATAAGACCAGCGATATCAAAGATGTCATCATCTCCACGGTTGTCCCGCGCGCGCTGCATAACCTTCAGGTGCTGTCGTCCAAATATTTTGGGCTTGAGGCGCTGGTGGCGGGGCGTGGGCCTGTCAGCTGGGGGATCGCACTGGATGTGGATGAGCCGCAAAATGTCGGGGCTGACCGGGCGTGCAATGCCACGGCTGCCCATGCCGGTCATCCGGGCGAAAAGATTGTTATCAGCTTTGGGACGGCCACCACGGTGGACCATGTGAGTGCAAGTGGCGCCTATCGCGGCGGCATTATTGCGCCGGGAATTAATTTGTCGCTGGATGCGCTGGTGGCTGCCGCAGCCAAACTGCCCCGTATTGCCATTGAAGCGCCTGCCACAGACTCGGTCATTGGCCGCACAACTGAAAGCCAGATGCTAATTGGCATTTATTGGGGCTATGTCGCGATGATTGAAGGGCTGATTGCGCGCATGAAGGCGCAAATTGGTGGGGACGTGAAAGTCATCGCGACAGGCGGTCTTGCCGTGCTGTTTCAGCAGCACGCACATCTTTTTGATGCTGTAGATGGCGATTTGACTCTGCGGGGCCTTGCCATTCTCTACGCACGCCGCGATGGCAGAGTATGACTCACCCTAAAGATGAACTTCTCTTCCTCGCCTTAGGCGGGTCCGACGAGATTGGCATGAACGTCAATCTCTATGGTTGCCAAGGCAAATGGCTGATGGTTGACCTTGGCATCACGTTTGCAGGCAATGATTATCCCGGCGTGGAAATCATTTTGCCTGATCTCGAATTTATTGAAGATCGCAAGAAAGATCTGCTCGGCATCGTCCTGACGCACGGCCATGAAGATCATATTGGCGCTGTGCCGTATCTGGCAGCAGACCTTGGCGTGCCGCTTTACGCCACGCCCTTCACGGCGGGCCTTGTCCGCCGCAAGCTGGAAGAAGAAGGGCTGGGCGAAGAGGTGGATCTGCGCATCCTGCCGATGGCGGGCCAAGTTGATATTGGTCCCTTTGGGTGCGAGCTTGTACCGCTGGCCCATTCCATCCCGGAAATGAGCGCCGTTCTTATTCACACGCCCTATGGCCGGATTTTCCATACGGGCGATTGGAAGCTGGATGATGCCCCCGTTATTGGGACGCCTAGCACCGTTGAGCGGCTGACGAAGATTGGCGATGGCGGCGTGCTGGCGCTGGTGTGTGATTCGACCAATGTCTTCAATGCGGAAGCCAGTGGCAGCGAAGGCAGCGTCTATCCCGGATTGCTAGAGCATGTTCGCGCAGCCAAGGGCCGTGTGGTCGTCACCAGCTTTGCCTCCAATGCCGCACGCCTGCAAACACTGGCGCGCGTGGCCAAGGAAACGGGGCGTAAGCTGTGCTTGGCTGGTCGATCGCTGCAACGCATTCTCACTGTCGCCCAAGCCAATGGCTATCTGACAGATTTGCCAGAGCTGGTGGATATGGAGTCAGTAGACGGCCTGCGCCGCAATGAAGTGCTGGTGATTGCCACAGGTGGGCAGGGAGAGCCGCGGGCCGCCTTGGGCCGCATTGCCGAGGGCACACACCCCATTAAGCTGGATGAGGGCGATACAGTCATTTTCTCCTCACGCCAGATTCCCGGCAATGAAATGGCGATTGGCCGGGTGATGAACCAATTGGCACGCGCCAATGTGCGGATGGTCACTGAAAAACAGGGCCATGTGCACGTCTCGGGCCACCCCGCGCGGCCAGAGCTGGCGGCTCTTTATGGCTGGCTGCGCCCGCAGATTTTGGTCCCCGTGCATGGCGAACGGCGGCATATGGCAGAACAAGCGCGTTTCGGCCTATCGCAGGGGATTCCCCAAGCCATTGTTCAATCCAATGGCGATGTTGTCCGTCTCGCCCCCAAGGGGCCGGACATTATTGGCCAAGAACGCACAGGCCGGCTGGTGTTGGATGGCGATGTCATTCTGCCCGCAGATGGCACGACCATGAATGAGCGGCGCAAGCTCTCACTGAACGGGCTGATTTCTGTGGCTGTTGCGCTCGATCAATCGGGCCGGCTGGTCGCAGAGCCGTCGTGCCGCTTGCTGGGTGTGCCCGTGGAAGAGGATAAGCCAGATTTTCTCGAAGAAGCAGCTGCTGCAGCTGCCAAGGCAGCGGGATCAGGCGAACGCGATGAAAATCGCTTGCGCGAGGCCATTCGTCTGGCCGTGCGCCGAGTGGCAACCAGTTGGACAGGTAAAAAACCCATTGTCGAAGTGCATCTGATGCGCGAAAAGGCCGGTCTATGAAATGGACTTCTGTTCTCGCCATTTATTGCCTGTTCTGGGTGATGAGTGCCTTTTTCGTCATGCCCTTTTTCGTACGGACCGCAGAGGAAGAGGGGGCCGATCTTGTCCCCGGCCAGGCGGAAAGCGCGCCGCATAATTTCCGCCCCCGCGCGATCCTGTCGTGGACAACGATTGTGGCGGCGCTGCTCTTCCTGCTCTATTACGCCAATTATACAAATGGCTGGATTGTCGCAGAGGATTTGGATTTCACCCGCTAACTGCGGATTAGCCCTTATTTGCGCAGCCGCTCAATCGCTTGGGCCAGCGTTACATAGAGCTTGCCAGCATCAGATGAGAGCAGAGTGACGCTGAACACGTCGCCATCCCGCGTGGCCATGACGTTGCGTAACATGGCCTCAAAATCATGGATATACTGGTTCACCTGCGCTTGGAACGCATCGTCATCGGTATAGAGACGGCGGATTTCCCGGGCTTCTGTGCCACTCGCCAGCTTGACGGCGCGCCGCGTGAAAATGCCACGTTCGCCGCGCAAATAGGCGCCCCATGCCGCCTCTGTAACCTCAGTAGAGAGGATTTGGCTGACGTTAATCGCGTTAGAGTTCAACGCCTCTACCAACCGGCCCATCCGGCGTGCGAATTGCGCGCTATCCCCTCGGACCGCTGCGTCTTTGGCATCTTCAATCTGATCTTCCAGCCCCAAAGTTGCGGCACTGATTTGGGCGACTTCAGCCGTCAAATCCGCTGTTGCCTGACGGGCAGCGGCAATGGCCTGTTCGGCCCGCTGGGCAATGAGCGACATCTGCTCTTCGACGGGGCCAGACAGAGCAGCCTCTAGCGCCTCACGCGCCTGGCTCCCCAATTTGGCGGCCGCTTCGGGCACCACATGGTCCAGTGCGGTGCGGGCATGGTCTGCCGCTTGATTGGCGGTGTCGCGGATGCGCAATAGGGCTTCAATCAGCTGCGGGGCCGCCGTGCCTGTCAGCGCGCGCGCCTGCTCTTCAATGGCGTCCAGTTCACGCGCCAATGTTTCGGCGGTTGTTCGGCTCTGGTCCAGGGCAGCGCCGGCGCTTTCGACCATCTTGTTAATCAGGTCGCGTTGGTCGGCAACCAGCGTCTCTGCATCGCGCAGACGGTCAAGCGCGGCGGACGAGGCTGTCTCTAGTGCTGTAATGTCCGGCATTGCCGCTTGCGCCAATTGCCGGCTGGCAGAGGCCGTCTCTTGCAGGCGCTTATGCGCCAGCGGCAAGGTTTCATCAATTTCCCGCACGGATGCGTCAAGCGCGGTCAACAGCGTTTCGGCTTGCGCAATCAGCCCGCCTGCTGATTTGCCCCCCTGATCCAAAGCGGCGGACAGGCGTTCTGCCTGTGTTTTCAAATTGGTGAGTGCTACGGATGCCCGGCTTGTGCTGTCCGTAGAGTGGGTGGCAAGACCCTCCAGCTGGCTTTCCAAATCGCGGATTTCGGACGTGAGCCGGGCCAATTGCGTGCGGCTTGCCTCATCCTGTGCGGCAAAGATTTGGCTAACGGCCTCAATACGCTCAGCAATTACGGCCACGCGTTGCGCCACAGCTTCGGTGGCTTGTTCGCCCGAGGCGGCAATTGTTGCATGGCCTTGCTCAATCAACGAAACTGTTGCCTCGCCTTGGGCTTCCAGCTCATTGCGCGCATTGGCCAGCGCGGTGGCAGCGCGCGCCAAGGCGGCATCCACTGCGCCAACTGTGGCTTCAGAGGCCTCTTCAATGCGGGCAGCCGCAATCCGCGTCATATCATCAAGGCTGGCAACACGTTCAGCAAGGCGCTGGGCAGAGCGCGAGGCAATGTCATCTGCATTGCGGCCACGTTCGGCCAGCAGGGCAAGTTGGGCGGCCAATTCATTGGCGGCACCCATTGCCGTATCACCTGTCGTCTCGAGCAATTCTGCCATGCGATGCACTTCAGCATGGGCGCGTGGCATATCTGTGAGCAGGCCATTCATGTCAGACCGGGCACTTGATGTGCGCGTTTCCAAGGCGGCGGCATGGCGATTAATGGCGTCCATCTGGCCTTGCAGCGCTTGGGCTGCCTCCACCAGACGATCTGCTGTCTCATCGCCCAGCGACGCCATCATATTGGCTTCATCTGCCAAGGCGACACGATGGGCATCCAGACGGCGCTGAATATCGCTTAAAGTCCCAGAGAGCCGGGCTTCTTCGCGGCGCAGCTTGGTCACCAACGCGGCATAGCGACTGGCTTCTCCGCGGCTGGAGCGGGCATAAATGGCCCATAATAAGGCAATGAGCGCCAGCGGCGCCGCCAGCGTTGTGACAAAGCTGCTCATCGCGCCAAGATCAGCTGGTGCTCCGTTTAAGCTGGTCACGAAATCGAGGCTGGCGGTCACGGTCCACCCCAAGGCGGCGGCAAGTGCCGTCCCTGCTGCAACCAAGGGGCCATAAGCGCGCTTGGGGCTATCCTCTGTCTCGATCAGCTCGGCCATGGGTTGTGAGGCGCGGCTGGCGCCAGATTTTGCGCGTGATTTGGCACCGCTTTGTTCGCCTTGTTGCGACCGGATGCCGATAATTTTTGATCCCCCAGCCATGCCCAGCCCTCAAATTTCAAATCTGCACGCCCTTTCTGTCCAAGAGTCGCGCCTAAGCGAATGATGATGGCATAAATTCTTGGCCGCGCACAGGGGGGCAACATCTTGTTAACCCCATCTTGGTTAGAAAATGCCATGACCCATTTTTTCACGCCGACATCTGATCCAATTGGGGCCGCTGCTGGTCATGATCCGGCCATCGCAGAGGAATTGCGCATGGCTCTTGTCGCGGCAGCAATGTCCTATGCAGAAGCGCTGCACCATGCCGAGTCCGCAGATCATTGGACATTTGCCGCGCGGCGTTTGGCGGGGCTTGCGGCGAGTTTTGGGGCCGTTGATTTGCAAGAGGCCAGCCGCAAGGCCCTGGCCGCGACCTTTGGTGATGAAGCGGCTTTGGCGCAGATTGAGCGCGCAATCATGCGTCTGCAGAGCGGCGCTTTGCAAATCGGCTGAAATCTCTTATCCCTTAACAACAAGGTTTTGGGGAGTAGTGTCTTGCCATTTGCGGCGCTCATTTTGGCACAGACAGATGGAGAAAGTGGGGCGGCAACTCAGCCGCTGCTGCTGACTTTGGGCGGCCAGACGCTGCTGGAACGCATGGTCGATCAAGCCATTCGCCTTGGCTGCCAACATGTCATTATTTGTGCCGGTCCATTGCCCTCGGCCTTGATGGGCGCGCTCGACCGACTAAAGGCGCGCGGGGTGGATTTGGCCCTTGCGCGGACCCCAAGGGAAGCGGCAGATCAATTACACCCTGAAGAGCAAGTCCTTTTGTTCAACGCGGCGCTCATCCTGCCCGATGAAGAGTTAAGCGGCGTTGCGGCGTTAACGCAGCCTACCTTGTTTACGCTGCCCGAAATTTGGGGGCGTGACCGATATGAGCGGATTGACGCCCAGCATAATTGGGCGGGCATTGCCGTTCTGCCCGCGTCGCTGATCCGCGAGACCGTGGCCATGCTGGGAGATTGGGCTTTTGGCCCAACTTTGTTGCGCCGCGCCGTGCAATTGGGGGCCACGCGCCGCGCGATGACGATTTTGTCCGAGGCAGATGGCGATGCCATGGCCCCTGTATTACGGGAAGATCTGGCAGGGGCGGCCCTTGCCATCATCCGCACAGCTGAAGTGCAGACTGATGGCGTGGGAGAAAAAGCATTGCTGCCCCCCTTGCGGCAATTGGCCAGCCGCTTGGTGCTCAAGCCTATTTCTGCCTCGATGATTGCGTGTCTTGCGCTGCTGATGGGGTGGGGCAGTCTGGTATCGGCAGGTTTTGGCCTCATGTCGCTTGGCATGGGGCTCTTGATATTGGGCTATGGCCTTGCGCTTTTGACGCATTTGGTTGGGCAGGCAGGCCTTGCGGAGCGCGCGATGCTGGGCCGATTGTTACAGGGCCGCGCACTTTGGCTGCCCTTGGCCGTTCTTGTCTATGCGCTGCGCCTTGCTGTCATGCCAGATGCGCAGATGGTGCATGCGCTGCTCGCGCTGTGGCTCGCCGTGCAAATGCTGGTTTTGGTCCATGCACATCGCAACGGGGCGGCCCTGCCCAGCTGGCGCATAGGGGATGTTGGCACGGCCCTGTTCATTGGCATTGCCTGCCTCACCCCATGGCCGTGGGTCGGCTTTGGGCTCAGCCTTGGTCTGGCGCTGGTGGTGCAGCTTGCCATCCAAATGCGCGATCGTGGCGGGCAATCAGCTGCGGCTGATTAGGCAGGTGTTAACGCTGGCCTGCTAAGGCAGGCCAATGCGCATTTCTCTGCAAAAAGCGTCCTGCGGGGCAGGAGCCGGTGGCTGTGACGACTGACGCGCCGAGCCCGCCCCTATGCGCACGGGTGAATGATCGGGGCATTTTATTGGCGGCGGATGCGCCTTTGCTACGCCTTATCTTGATGTCTGGCGGCCATATTGGCAGTGAGCTTGCCGTGCCGCAATTGGCGGCCCTTGTCCGTCTTGTCCGTCAGAAAGGCGCGGCAGTGACGCAACAAGCGATGATTGGGGATGGCCCTGATGTCCGCTTGGTGGATGTCGATGCTGTTCCAGATGCAGAGGGCATTAGCCTCGCTTTGCGGGGTTGGGATCGGGTTTTAAGTACGCCAGAAATCCTTGGCTTGCCCGATGCCGATTTTGAGTATGCCCGGCTGGAAGCGGATGGCGCGTGGCGGACAGATGCACAGTTGCTGATGGTGCGCATGGCAGCCGCCATTGATGTAGACCTTGGCTTTTTGCCGGCAACCACCCGCGGGCACCCTTTTTCACGCATTTTTCGGCTTTTGCCAGATGCGACAGGCGATATTCCCTTTCTGGCGGCACTGGCCAATGGCACTGATTTTGTGGATCAGCCGGCTGAGTTGATTGTCTCGCACAATGTGCCTGTGCTGTTGTCAGGCAGCGCCCTGATTGGCGAGGATGGTCGATTTTCGGGCATCTCAGGCCGGCTCCATTTGGTGCAGACACAACCAAAAGCGCCATCACATCCCCCTATTTTGTCTGACCTTGATCTTTTATTGGCGGGCCAGCTGGAGCCGGCTTTGCGGGGGCCTATTGGGCGTGCGATTGAGCATGCTGATCATCTGGCGCTGCAAGCAGAGGGGCCCTTGCGGCAAGATTATGTGCGCTATGCCGAAGACATTGCCGGGGCCGCCCGACATTTGCTGGGCCTCGTGGATGATCTTGCCAATTTAAACGCAATTGAGCAGCCTAACTTCGCCATCGAAACCGAAGCGCTGGATGTGGCAGATATTGCGCGCCGTGCGGCAGGTTTACTGGCTGTGCGGCGGATGGATCAGGGGCTCAGCATGACCTGGCCAGATGGTGCGATCTGGGTCGCTGGAGAATTTGGCCGGGTGCTGCAAATCTTGGTCAATCTCTTGGCCAACGCTATCCGTTATTCACCAGAAGGCGGGCAAATCCGCATGGAGGCAGTGGCACAGGCCGATATGGCGGGCATTGCCGTGATTGATGCCGGCAAAGGCATTGCCCCTGAACATCATGACCGCGTCTTCCGCAAATTTGAGCGATTGGAAGGCAATATCGGGAGTGGATCGGGCCTTGGCTTATATATCTCGCGTCGGCTGGCACGGGCCATGGGCGGGGATATTCTGTTGGAAAGCCAGCCGGGGCAGGGCGCGCGCTTCACTCTTTTGCTGAAAGCCTGTGACGCGCCAATTGGCAGCGCGACCTGAAAAGAAAAGGGCGGCCCCAAAGGACCGCCCCGCTTTCTCTCGTCTTGGCAAAGCGCCTTAGCGCTTGGCCAGCGGCACATAATCGCGCTGCGTTGGGCCAGTATACAACTGACGCGGACGGCCGATTTTCTGCTCAGGGTCCGAAATCATTTCGTTCCACTGGGCAACCCAGCCGACGGTGCGGGCTAGCGCAAAGAGCACGGTGAACATTTCCGTCGGGAAGCCCACAGCCGACAAAATCACGCCCGAATAGAAATCGACATTCGGGAAGAGCTTCTTCTCAATGAAATAGGGGTCATTGAGCGCCATTTCTTCCAGTTGCAGCGCAACTTCAAAAACGGGATCGTTGATCTTCAGCGCGTCAAACACTTCGCGCAGCGTCTGCTGCATCACCGTCGCGCGCGGATCATAGTTTTTGTACACGCGGTGGCCAAAGCCCATCAGGCGGAAGGGATCATTCTTGTCCTTCGCGCGGGCAATATATTCCGGAATCCGCTCCGGACGGCCAATTTCACGCAGCATGTTCAAGGCCGCTTCATTCGCGCCGCCATGCGCCGGGCCCCAAAGGCAAGCGATGCCCGCGGCAATACAGGCGAACGGATTGGCGCCTGACGAGCCTGCCAGACGGACGGTCGAGGTCGACGCGTTCTGTTCATGGTCAGCATGGAGGATGAAGATCCGGTCCATCGCGCGCTCAATCGCGGGGTCGACATAATATTCTTCTGCCGGCACGCCAAAGGTCATCCGCAGGAAGTTTGCCGTGTAAGACAAGTCATTGCGCGGATACATGAAGGGCTGGCCGATTGAATATTTATAGGCCATCGCCGCAATTGTCGGCATCTTTGCAATCAGGCGGTGCGAGGCCACCATGCGCTGATGCGGATCGGCAATATCTGTCGAGTCATGATAAAAGGCCGAAAGGGCACCAACCACGCCGCACATGATTGCCATCGGGTGCGCATCGCGGCGGAAACCGCGATAGAAGGTGGACAGCTGCTCATGCACCATAGTGTGGCGGCTGATGGTGTGCGTGAAGTTCGACAGTTCATCCTGCGAGGGCAATTCGCCATTCAGCAGCAGATAGGCAACTTCCATGAACGACGATTGCTCTGCCAATTGGCCAATCGGATAGCCACGGTGCAGCAAAACACCTTCATCGCCATCAATATAGGTCAGGCCTGATTCGCAGGCAGCGGTTGACATAAAGCCGGGGTCAAATGTGAAGGCGCCCGTATTGGCGTAGAGCTTGCGGATATCAATGACATCCGGCCCAATTGTGCCTTGGCGGACAGTGTAATTGGTGTCCGCACCCCCCAGTGAAAGCTTTGCTGTGTTATCCGACATTCTATGCCCCTTGCTTATCCTGTTTCAGGCGCGCGCAGCGCCCAAGCAATCCTCAATCCTGGCCAGTGACTCCTCGCGGCCGAGCAGCACCAGCACGTCAAAAATTCCGGGGGAGGTTCCCCGGCCAGTCAGCGCCGCCCGCAACGGTTGCGCCACCTTGCCGAGACCGACCTCGGCCTCCGTTGCAACGGCCTTAACACCCTCTTCCAATGCAGCCAGTTCCCAAACAGTCTGGCTCTTTAGTGCTGCCAAGGCCTTGCCCAGAAGGACATCGGCCTCTCCACCTAGCAGGGTTGCGGCTTTTTCGTCCATCGAAATTGGACGCGTATCGAACAGAAACTCTGCCCCTTCGGCAATTTCGATCACCGTCTTGGCACGAACTTTCAGCACGGGCATCGCCTGTGCCAGCAACATCATATCCGCTTCGGTCAATTGGCGGCCCAAGGCGGATTCAATCCGCGGTTGGGCAAGATGCGCCAAACGCGCGTCATCTGCCTCACGGATGTAAATGCCGTTAAGGTTTTCGAGCTTTTTAAAGTCAAAGCGGGCAGCGCCTCGGCCTACATCTGCGACATCAAACCATTCAATGGCTTGGGCGCGGCTAATGACTTCATCATCGCCATGGCCCCAGCCAAGTTTGAGCAGATAATTGTTAATGGCTTCAGGTAGAAAGCCCATCTCATCGCGATAGGCATCGACGCCTAACGCGCCATGCCGTTTCGACAATTTTGCGCCATCGGCCCCATGGATCAGGGGGACGTGCGCATAAACAGGTTCTGCCCAGCCCATGCCGCGGATCAGCGCCAATTGGCGGAAAGCATTGTTCAAATGGTCATCGCCGCGAATAACGTGCGTGACGCCCATATCATGGTCATCCACCACCACACTCAGCATATAAGTGGGCGTGCCATCAGACCGCAGCAGGATCATATCGTCCAGCTCGGCATTGGACACAGTGACATCGCCTTGGACGAGATCGGAAATGGTCACTGCCCCTTCCGTCGGCGCTTTCAGGCGGACGACATAGGGCGTATCAGCAGGCTGATCCGCCTCGGGCGTATCGCGCCACGGGCTGCGGATGCGGAACGGGCGTTTTTCGGCCTCGGCGGATGCGCGCATGGCCGCCAATTCGTCCTGCGTCAGATAGCAGCGATAGGCATGGCCCCGCGCAATCAGCTCATGCGCGACTTCAGCGTGGCGGGCGGCGCGCGAAAATTGATAAACTTCCTCACCATCCCAATCGAGGTCGAGCCAGCGCAGGCCATCCAAAATCGCTTCAATTGCGGCATCAGTGGACCGGGCACGATCTGTATCTTCGATACGAAGCAAGAACTTACCGCCCATGCGCCGAGCATAGAGCCAATTGTAAAGCGCGGTGCGCGCGCCGCCAATGTGCAAATACCCCGTGGGGGACGGGGCAAAGCGCGTGACAACGCCTGAATTTTCTGTGCTTGCGCCCACGCGCGTCTTCTCCAACAACATGCTATGGCCAATGCAGCCGGTGCGGCCCCTAGCACGGGATTTGGTGCGCTTCAAACACGCGCAATTGGTTATGCACGCCATCTGCGTCTTCAGATCGAAATCGGGCTCGAGGCTGAGCGAGAGTCTCTGCCTTTATGGCTGCCCATTGCCTTTGGTGCAGGCATTGCCGCTTGGTTTGTTCTGCCCATCCGTACTTCTTGGCTTTGGGTGCTGGGCATGGGCGCTGGCGTGGCGCTGTTGGGGCTTATATTGGGCCTGCGCCATCGGGCAGGCCTTGCGCTATGTATGGGCGGCGTGGCCGTGGCTTTGGGCTGCGCACACATCTGGCATCGGGCAGAGGTGCTGGCTGGCCCGATATTATCCCAGCCTATCAGTGTGGATGTGCGCGGCACGCTTATCGCCAGCGAACAGCAAGTCGCCCGGGAAAAATGGCGGCTCATTGTTGCGCCAGATGCAGGGCAGGGCCTGCCGCCCCGGGTGCGGATATCTGTGCCAATGGACGCTTTAGACCATCTGCCGACGCCCGGCGCACGTGTGGCCGTGCACGCCAGGCTGACACCCCCACCTGAAGCGGCTTTGCCCGGAGGATATGATTTTCAGCGCCAGGCCTGGTTTCAGCGCCTTGGCGCGGTGGGCAAGGCCATGGGGCCTGTTACTGTGACGCAGGATCAGCACGCCCCCAGTCTGCGCGATCGGCTAAGCGCGCATATTGCCCGGCAATTGCCCGATGCAGCAGCAGGCGTGGCCATTGCCCTTGTCACAGGGGATGAAGGGCGGATCAGCCTTGAGGATCAACAGGCAATGCGCACCTCTGGCCTTGCGCATCTTCTCTCAGTCTCAGGATTGCACTTGTCCGCTGTTGTCGGGGCCGTGTTTTTCCTCACCCTGCGCTTTCTGGCGTTGAGCCCTGCTTTGGCGCTGCGTGCGCCATTGCTGCTCATTGCCGCCTTTGCCGCGGCATGTGCGGGCATTGGCTATACCTTGCTGACAGGCGCGCAAGTGCCCACCGTCCGATCGTGCATTGCCGCGCTGTTCGTGTTGCTGGCGCTGGCCTTGGGACGCGAGGCCATGACGCTACGGCTGGTGGCTGCTGGGGCGCTGATTGTCCTGCTGCTCTGGCCCGAGGCCATTATGGGCCCGAGCTTTCAACTGAGCTTTGCCGCGATCACCGCCATTGTCGCGCTGCATGACAGCCGCTTTGCCGCCAAATGGCTGGCAGCGCGGGAAGAAGATAGTGCAAAGCGCCTGATGCGGGGGCTGGCCGGGCTGCTCATGACAGGACTTGCCGTAGAAGTGGCGCTGGCGCCTATTGCGCTGTTCCATTTTCACAAAGCGGGCGTCTATGGCGCATTTGCCAACTTGCTGGGCATTCCGCTCACGACTTTTATCATCATGCCGGCAGAGGCGCTGGGGTTGATCTTTGATCCTCTTGGGCTGGGGGCGCCCTTTTGGTGGGTGGCCGCCACAGCCATTGGCGCTTTGCTGGCGCTGGCCCATGGGGTGGCGGCCTTGCCGGGGGCCTCGGCATTGATTTCAAGCCTGCCCATGGCAGCTTTTGGCCTCTTCCTTTTGGGTGGGTTATGGCTGCTGCTCTGGCGCACGCAGATCCGCTGGCTTGGGGTGGTGCCGGTGCTGCTGGCCT
>JBEEOY010000018.1:0-12391 GCA_041191345.1 Pseudomonadota bacterium | reverse complement strand
CGGCTTTTGGCAGCACTTATGGCGCCCGTTGAGGCGCAAGATGACGATAGCCTGATTGCAGAGCGGTTGTTGGCGCAGAAAACACCCGAGGAAATTGCCGTCGCTCTTGTTCAGATGCACCGGGCGCAATTGCCGTCTCCTGAAGATTTGATTGATCTGTCCCGCAAGGTCGAGGCTGATGGCCGCCCAGCGCATCATCGCGAAGGCTTTGAAGATGTTGTTTGGTTCCAACTTGATGTGGGGCGCCAGCATCAGGCGGACCCGCGCTGGCTGATGCCGCTCTTATGCCGTCGCGGGCATATTACGCGCAACGAAATTGGCGCTATTCGCATTGCGGCGACGGAGAGCTTTTTCCAAATCCCTCGCACGTTAGAGCAGCGGTTTGCGAAGGCTGTGGCGCGGACCTTTGTGGCTGGGGCAGAGGATGAAACGGGGCTGATCATCAGCCGATCTGAAGCGCCGCGGCTAGTTGCGAAGGCGCGCCGGGGGCAAGGGCGCCCCGGGCCTGCGCCGGCACGCCATAAGCCAACGCCAACCAAGGCCCACCGCAAAGGCCGCAGCCATCCCCATGGCCGGGGATAAAGCTTATCGGGCGGGCTGAAACAGCTGGTCGACCTCGGGCTGGGCCTCAATGCTTTGCGCAAAGTTGGGGCGCAGCTTCATATCTGGGGCAGCCTGCTCAAAGGCATAACCAAGCGCCAAAAGCTGTGCCTCGCTCCATTTGGGGCCAATGAAACTTAGCCCAACAGGCAAGCCCAAAACGCCGCCCATTGGCACGGTTAAATGCGGATAGCCCGCAACAGCGGCCAGCGAACCAGCGCCGCCAAAGGGGGCCTGATCAGCATTTACGGGGTCAATAAACCAAGCAGGCGGCGCTGTGGGGGCAATCAGCGCAATGGTGCCGCTTTCTGCCAACATCCGGTCAATCCCTTCAGGCCCAGCAAGCCGTTGGCCCGCGTCCCGCGCTTTGAGATAGTCAGGATCGTCGACGCCCTGCGTTGTTTGTGCCTTTTCAAAGGTTTCTTGCCCAAATAATGCCATTTCCTGCGCGGCATTTGCCCGGTTAAACGCAATGACATCGGCAAGCGATCGGGTGCGCACTGCAGGGGCGGTCGTCGCCAGATAGGCGTTCAAATCAGACTTAAGCTCTGTCATTAACACCTTGTTTTCATGAGCACTTATTTGGCGGCGGTCAGGCGCTACCTTAACATCAATCAGCACTGCGCCTTGCTGGCGCAGCACAGCCAATGCCGCCTCAAACCGGGCATCAAGGCCCGTATGCCAGCCAGTTGCCCAACGCAGCACGCCAATACGTGCGCCTTTCAGCGCATCAGGCCGCAAAGCGGCTGCATAATCCATTTTGCGATCATCTGCCTCGCGCGTTGCAGGATCCGCAGGATCGTGCCCTGCCATTGCTGTGAGCAAGCGGGCCGCTGTGCGCACATCGCGCGTCATTGGCCCTGGCGTGTCCTGGCTATGGCTAATGGGGACAATATGGGTGCGGCTGACCAGCCCAACACTTGGCTTCAGGCCGACAATGCCGTTTACAGCAGCGGGGCACGTAATGCTGCCATCTGTTTCGGTGCCAATGGCTGCATCGACCATTCCGGCCCCCACAGCCGCACCGCTGCCGGAAGAGGACCCACAGGGATTGCGCGATAAAGCAAAGGGATTTCGAGTTTGCCCGCCAATCGCGCTCCAGCCCGAGATGGACGAATCTGAGCGGATATTGGCCCATTCCGACAAGTTGGTTTTGCCCAGAATGATGCCGCCGGCAGAGCGAATCCGGGCGATTATAGGCGCGTCTCGCCCTGTCACATTCGCGCGCAGGGCAAGGCTGCCGGCTGTGGTCGGCAAGGGGCCTATGGTTTCGATATTATCTTTCACCAAAATCGGCATTCCGCCCAAAATGCCTCGGGCTTTGTGCTTGCGATCTAGCGCTTGTGCCTGATCCATTGCTGTCGGGTCCAGTGCAATGACGGCAAGGACCTTGGGGTTTAACGCCTCAACGCGCGCTATGGCGGCAGACACTTGCTCCGCAGCTGGGGCCGGATCTGCAGCTTGCGCGGGAGCCGCCGCGCCGATCAGCAGAGCGAAAATGGAAGGTGTCGCCAAAATGCGTAACGTCATGCCCCTAACTCCCTCTTTTGAATGAGAGAGTGGCGGCTAGGATCGTGAAGATCAACAAGAGCAAAAGGCGGGAGTGGCGCACCCAAGAGGATTCGAACCTCTGGCCTTTGCCTTCGGAGGGCAACGCTCTATCCAGCTGAGCTATGGGTGCGTGCGATTGCCGTTAGCAAAGCCGGGGCCTGCCTGCCAGCCCCCGGCTCTTATTATTTCTAAAAGGCGGCTATTTCTTGGTTGGGCGGACCAATTCCACCGGCTGAAATTTGCCCAATCCGCAATGTGGGCCTTCTTGCAGCCTGCTTCCATAATTTTGCAGCACGGCAATGGTATCAACTGAACAGAGCTGGCTGGTTGACGTGCGATAGCTAAACCGTTCTTCATAACCCAGGGACGGGCAGCTTTGCGGCAATGTGTTGCGATACCATTTCTTGCCACTCACGCGAAAATCGATAATCGAATCGCTGCGCACGCGACTTTCCTGAATTTGGTTGATTGAAATGCAATTCACTGGCTCCCCAACGGGTTTTGCCTCAGGGACAGGTTTCTGTCGCGCAAAGCCGGGGGTGGCGGCCATCAGGCCAGCAAGCGTGGCGGTGAACAACACTCTTTTCATCCTGCACCTCCTGCATTTTTTAATTTTGCCAATTTAGCCGGCAAGGCTGACTTGGGCCTGAACGTGCACAGATCAGCCACGGCGCAGCGCCAACATTCTGGCGTACGCGCCTTGCAAACATAGCGCCCATGCAAGATCAGCCAATGATGCGCCCCCAGCCGAAACGGGGCAGGGGTATGTTTATCGAGCATCTTTTCGACAGCCAGCGGCGTTTTACCTTTGGCGAGGCCCGTGCGATTGCCAACGCGGAAGATATGCGTGTCGACAGCAAAGGTTTCGGCGCCAAAGGCCGTGTTCATCACAACATTGGCAGTTTTGCGGCCCACACCGGGCAGGCTTTCCAGAACATCCCGGTCAGCAGGCACTTGGCCGCCATAATCCCGCTCTAAGATTTCCGATAAGGCAATGACATTCTTGGCCTTGGCGTTGAACAGGCCAATGGTCTTGATATGCTCTTTGAGGCCAGCTTCGCCCAAGGCAATCATTTGGGCGGGCGTTTTAACGCTTTCAAACAAGCGGCGCGTGGCTTTGTTCACGCCAACATCTGTCGCTTGAGCAGATAGAACCACGGCAACCAGCAATTGATAGTCATTGCCATAGGCCAATTCCGTCTCAGGCGAAGGGTTTTCTTCTGCCAGTCGCCGGTAAAACTCAAAAATATCGGCCTTTTTCATGGCTCTTACAGGCCCAGCACTTGATCCATGGTGTAACGGCCTTTGGGCTGGCCTTGCAGCCAAGTGGCGGCGCGCAACGCCCCACGCGCAAAGATGCTGCGGTTTTCAGCCCGGTGGATCAGTTCGATCCGCTCATTCTCGGTGGCGAACATTACATCATGATCGCCCGCAACGCTCCCGCCGCGCAAAGAGGCAAAGCCAATGGCACCAGGGGCACGTGCGCCCGTTACGCCATCACGGCCGCGGTCACTGTTTTTGGCCAGATCAATGCCACGGCCCTTGGCTGCAGCTTCGCCCAGCAACAAAGCCGTACCAGATGGCGCGTCCACCTTCATCCGGTGGTGCATTTCCACAATCTCAATGTCCCAATCCGGCCCAAGGGCGGCTGCAGCCTCACGGACCAACCGGGCAAGCAGCGTCACGCCCAAAGACGTGTTTCCGGTTTGGAGAACGGCAATATGTTCCGCCGCATCATCAATTGCGCGGTGGTGATCTTCCTCCAGCCCTGTGGTGCCAATAAGAATGGGCGTTGATGCGGCAACAGCTGCCCCCAAATTAGCAACCAAAGCTTTTGGCGAGGAAAAATCAATTAACACATCAGCCGTGCGGGCAAGGGCCAAGGGATCCCCACCGGCATCAATGCCACCAGCAATGGCAAGCCCTGCCTCTACCGCCGCGGCTTGAATGGCCTGACCCATGCGGCCTTGGCTGCCAATAATCCCAATCCCCGCCATGTCTCTGCCCTGTCTTGCCAGTAAAATGCTGTGTCCATAGCCATAGGGCCAAAGACCCATGGCCGACAAGCATTCCCGTCTTGATGGCCCGCTTCGCACAGCGCATAGGCAAGCCATGGCTGATATTCGCAATATTGTGGTGCTGACTGGCGCAGGAATTAGCGCCGAAAGCGGGATTGATACTTTTCGCAGCGCAGGCGGGCTGTGGGAGCAGCATCGCGTGGAAGATGTGGCAACCCCAGAAGCCTTTGCGCGCGACCCTGATCTGGTCTTGCGCTTTTACGATATGCGTCGGGCCAATATTCAAAAGGCGTACCCCAATGCCGCGCATGATGCGTTGGCGCGGCTTGACCAGTATTGGCAGGGCAATTTGCTCATTGTGACGCAAAATGTGGATGATCTGCATGAGCGGGCAGGGGCCGAACGCCTGATCCATATGCATGGCGAGCATTTGTCTGCCTGGTGCCTATCTTGTGATGGCCGCACGCGCTGGCACGCGCCTCTGAGTGATCGGCCTGCCTGCCCGCACTGCGGGGAGGCGGCGCTTAGGCCCGATATCGTGTGGTTTGGCGAAATGCCCTATCGCATGGATGAGATTGATCGGGCGATCGGCCAATGTGATTTATTCGTATCTATTGGCACGTCTGGGGCTGTCTATCCTGCGGCGGGCTATGTGCGCACGGCGCGGCATTATGGCGCGCGAACGCTTGAGCTGAATCTTGATCCGTCCCAAGGCAGCATCATGTTCCACGAATGCCGCATGGGCCGCGCGACGGACTTAGTGCCGGCGTGGGTGGATGAGATGCTTACCCATCAAGCAGATCGGCTTTAATCGACCCAGTCGAGACCAATATCGCGATACAGACCGCGATCTTCATCCCATTTCGGGTCGACTTTGACATGGAGATACAGGTGCACGCGGCATCCCAGTGATTTAGCAATCTCTGCGCGCGCAGCAGAACCAATTTGCTTCAAGCGCGCGCCACCCTTGCCCAGCACAATGGCCTTTTGGCTATCGCGTTCGACTTTGATTTGCTGGTGGATTTCGACTGACCCGTCATCGCGCTCAGTATATTTTTCGGTTTCAATTGCCGTGGCATAGGGCAGTTCGGCGTGCAGCTGGAGATAGAGCTGCTCGCGCGTAATTTCAGCCGCCGTCATCCGGTCAGTTGCGTCGCTCACTTGGTCCTCGGGGAAATGCCACGGACCCTCGGGCAGATATTCGGCAATTTTGTCTTTCAGCAGATCAAGCCCGTCGCCCGTTTCGGCGCTGACCATCAGGACATCGGTAAAGTCCAGCATCTCATTCAGGCGCGCTGCGTGCACCAGCAGCTTGTCCTTCGCGGCAATATCTACCTTGTTGAGAACCAGCATCTTGGGCTCAGGCCGGTGGCGAAGCCCCTCGATGATCCGTTCTACCTTGGCGCCCAAGCCTGCTTTTGAGTCGACAACAAACAAGATGATGTCCGCATCTTGCGCGCCACCCCATGCCGCTTGCACCATGGCGCGGTCGAGCCGGCGATTGGGTTCAAAAATGCCGGGCGTATCCAGCAGCATCATTTGCGTCTCGCCATGCAGTGCAATGCCCATCAGCCGGGTGCGTGTGGTTTGCGCCTTTGGGCTCACAATGGCGACTTTTTGGCCAACCAATGCGTTGACCAGCGTCGATTTTCCGGCATTTGGGGCACCTACAATTGCCACCAGCCCACATTTTTGTGTCATGAATGTCCTAATTTTTTGAGCAAGGCTGTGGCCGCTAATGTCTCGGCCTCCTGCTTGGATTTACCTTCAGCTTCTGCCGCGCCAGCAGAGCCAATTGAAACTTTGATGCGAAAACGTGGGGCGTGGTGCGGGCCAGACCGTTCCATCACCTCATAGGCGGGGGGCTTGCGGTTATGCGCGGCGGCCCATTCTTGCAGTTCTGACTTAGGGTGGCGGCGCTCACTGCGCTGCACATCGAGCAGCGGCTCCCATTGCGCTTGAATGAAGCGACGGGCGGCTTCTAGCCCATATTCCAAGAAAACAGCCCCAATCAGTGCCTCAACAGCATCGCCCAGCACATTATCGCTATCATAGGCACCATCATCCAGCGCCTGTTTGCCCAATCGCAAGCGAGACGACAGGCCAATCGCGCGGCCCACATCGGCGCAGGTCTCGCCTGAGACAAGATTGTTGAAGCGCCGAGACAATTGACCTTCGGCATCTTTGGGAAAGCGCGCGTAAATCCAATCCGCAATGACAAGGCCCAACACCCGATCGCCCAAAAATTCGAGCCGCTCATAGGTGTCGCTGCCATGGCTGCCATGCGTCAGCGCCCGGGCGTAAAGGTCTTCATCCTTGGGGGTGACACCAAATGTTTCGGTGACCCAATGGGTTAATGTCGTCAAAACGTCTCGCCGATCCTGTTCCAGCGCGCGGCTGTAAACCAAGTCCACGGCAAGAGCCAGTGGGCAGAGCCATCCGTTGAAAAGACGGAAAGCTGGGCTTTGCCCACCAAATTCTCTACAGGCACAAAGCCTATGCCCCCGCCAAGCTCTGCTGGAAAGCGGCTATCAAGGCTGTTGTCGCGATTATCGCCCATCATGAACACATGGCCCTGTGGCACGGTATACACATCCGTCGTATCCGCCTCGCTGTCCATCAAATCCAGCACGTCATAGCGGCGGCCACCGGGTAGGCTTTCTTGATATCGCGGATAATGGCAGCTGATGTTGCCGTTCTGGTCTACGCGTTCAAATATCGGGGCAAAGCAGCGCGTATTGGGGCTTGCCGCAACCACCAAATCAGCTTTGCGATTGCGCGCTATCGCCTGACCATTGAGGAATAACTGCCCGCCTCGCATTTGGATGCGATCCCCCGGCAAGCCAATGACGCGTTTAATATAATCAACATTGTTTGAGGGCGGCGCTTTAAAGACCACAACATCCCCACGCTCAGGGAGCGACGCCATCACGCGCCCGGGAATGAGCGGCACGGAAAAGGGCAGGGCATGGCGCGAATAGCCATAGCTCCATTTGCTCACCAACAGATAATCCCCCACCATCAAGCGCGGGAGCATGGACTCCGAAGGAATGCTGAACGGGGCAATGATAAGGCTACGCAGGATAAGCAAAAAAGCGCCCAGCTTTGCCAAATAGACTAGAAAGTCCCGTATTTCGGAGGATGGAGTGGCTTTGGGGGATATCCCCGCTTTCGGCATCGCCTCATTCGGTGTATCGCTCATCCACTTGCTCTGCGCGCGTGCGGGCAGGTTCGTCAAGCAAAAGCCCTGTCTTTAAGGAGACTACATGTCCGGTTCTGATCCGCGCTTCTCGTTTCTCTCGGCGGCCCCTCACACATGTTTGGTCTCGCTATTTGCTGCAGACTCTGACCGGATTTCTCGCTTAAGCGTAAGCGAGCAGGGCATTTATTTTGATTTTTCCAAAACACACCTCACGGAGACTTTGGTCTTAGGCTTTAAGCAGGCCTTGCTCGACCATGGGTTTGAACAGCGCCGTGATGATCTCTTTGGAGGGCGCATTGCCAACCCCACTGAAGGGCGCGCGGCAGAACATAGCGCCGAACGGGGCGAGGGTGCACCTGAGTCGGTGGCTCAGGCAAAGCAACTCCATGGCCGTATGCGGGCCTTGATTGAGGCAATTGAGGCCGGCGCGTTGGGCGATATCGCCCATATTCTGCACATTGGCATTGGCGGCTCTGCTTTGGGGCCAGATCTGCTGGTCGATGCTCTTGGCCGTGATGCGGCTCGCTATGACGTGGCAGTCGTGTCCAATGTCGATGGCAGTGCCCTTAAAGAGGCATTTGCCCGCTTTGACCCGCATAAGACGCTGCTTGTTATTGCCTCGAAGACATTCACCACGACTGAAACGATGCTGAATGCCGAAAGTGCACTGAGCTGGATGGTGGAGGCTGGCGTTGAAGATGCCAGTGGGCGTGTCGTTGCGCTGACCGCCAATCCCGAGCGGGCCTTTGAATGGGGCGTGGATGAAACGCGCATCTTGCCATTTTCTGAAACAGTCGGCGGCCGATATTCCTTATGGTCGAGCATCGGATTTCCAGCGGCCTTGGCCTTAGGCTGGGCCGCGTTTGAAGAAATGCTAGAAGGGGCAGCGGCCATGGACCGGCATTTCCGCTTGGCACCGGTGGAGCATAATGCCCCAATTCTCGCGGCCTTTGTGGATCAATATTATTCCCTAGCGCGTGGGGCAGAAACGCGGGCTGTGTTTGCTTATGACGAGCGGCTTCGCTTGCTGCCATTTTACCTTCAGCAGCTTGAGATGGAGTCCAATGGCAAGTCAGTGACCTTTTCTGGCGCGCCCTTGGGCGTGCAAAGTGCCGCAATTACTTGGGGCGGGGTAGGCACAGATGCGCAGCACGCTGTTTTCCAATTGTTGCATCAAGGGACACGGCTGGTGCCCGTTGAATTTGTTGCTGTGATTGAACCGGGGCATGATCTGGATGAGGCGCATCACCGCCAATTGCTGGGCAATTGCTTTGCCCAAGGGGCCGCGTTGATGGCTGGCCGCCCGCATGAGGATGGCGCTCGCGCCTATGCTGGGGATCGCCCGTCAACCACGATTTTGCTCGATGAGCTGGACCCGCGCACGCTGGGGGCCTTAATTGCCTTTTACGAACAGCGGACTTTTGCCAATGCTGTGTTGTTGGGGATCAACCCCTTTGACCAATTTGGCGTTGAGCTGGGCAAGGAAATGGCCAAAGGAATTGAAGCCGGCGACATTCAATTTGATGCATCAACCCAAGCCTTAATTGATCGCGCTTTTGGCTGATCTGAGCAGTGCAGGATAAGACTATTCCATGACGTTTGATTTTGATCTGTTCATCATTGGGGCTGGCTCTGGCGGCGTTCGTGCCGCGCGTGTGGCCGCTCAGCATGGTGCCAAAGTGGCCGTGGCCGAAGAGTATCGGGTTGGCGGCACGTGCGTCATCCGCGGCTGTGTACCAAAGAAAATGCTCGTTTACGGGGCGCATTTTGCCGAAGATTTGCATGAGGCGGCGCGCTTTGGCTGGGATATTGGCTCAGCAGAGTTTAACTGGCCTCGGCTGCGCGACATTGTGCAGGATGATGTCACGCGGCTCGAAGGGCTCTACACCCAGACACTCAACAACAACCACGCCACGATTTTTGCGGAGCGCGCAACTGTTGCTGGCCCCAATGTGGTTCGGCTTGCCAGCGGGCAAGAGATTAGCGCCAAATATATTCTCATTGCCGTGGGGGCTTGGCCCGCCATTCCGAATGTGCCGGGCGCGGAATTGGGCATTACATCAAATGAGATTTTCCATTTAGAGGCTTTGCCCAAGCGCGCTGTGATTGCGGGGGCAGGCTATATTGCCAATGAGTTCGCCGGCGTTCTCCATGCTTTTGGGGTTGAGGTGTCGCTGGTGACGCGTGGCGACCGCATGTTGCGTGGCTATGATGCTGAAATCGTGGATCGGTTGGTGGCAATGACCACGGCGAAAAGCATTGATTTGCGCTTTAACTTTCCTTTTCACAGCGTGGCTCGCCAGGCCGATGGCAGTTTGCTGGTGGATGGCGGCGAGGCAGGCCAAATTGAAACGGATATGCTGCTCTGGGCCATTGGCCGCACGCCCAAGACTCCTGGGCTCGGCCTGGAAGCCGCTGGAGTGGCGCTTGATGACGATGGCGCCGTGATTGTGGATGCGCATAGCTGCACCAATGTGCCGAGCATCTATGCTGTTGGCGATGTCACCAACCGTGTGCAGCTTACCCCAGTCGCCATTCGTGAAGGCCATGCGTTTGCCGACACGGTGTTTGGCAATGCGCCGCGCACAGTGGATTATCAGGCGATCCCCACGGCTGTATTCTCGAGCCCGCCATTGGCGGGCGTTGGCCTGACCGAGGACGAAGCCCGCGCGCACTATGGTGACAGCGTGAAAGTTTTCCGCAGCGATTTCCGTCCCATGAAAAATGTTGTCTCAGGCCGAATGGAGCGGAGCTTGTACAAAATGGTGACCGCTGGCGCTGACGAGCGCGTGGTTGGCTTGCACCTGATTGGCCCCGATTCCGCAGAAATCCTGCAAGCTGCGGCGATTGCCGTTAAAGCTGGGCTCACCAAGCAAGCCTTTGACGATACCGTGGCGTTGCACCCAAGCATGGCGGAAGAGCTGGTTCTGCTCAAATAGGCGCCGGGTGCATAGGGCGGGGTGCATATGGCGGGGCAGGCGCTTGCCCCGCTCATTATGACACGCGGTTTGCCACCAGATCATCAACCACGCTTGGGTCAGCCAAAGTTGATGTATCGCCAAGGCTTGAGACATCACCCTCGGCAATTTTGCGCAATATGCGCCGCATGATTTTGCCGGACCGAGTTTTGGGCAAGCCCGGTGCGAATTGAATGGCATCAGGCGTGGCAATAGGCCCAATTTCCTTGCGGACCCATGCGACGAGCGCCTTGCGGAGATCGTCATTCGGCGCTTCATGCGCGTTCAAAGTGACATAGGCGTAAATGCCTTGGCCCTTAATATCATGCGGGAAACCGACCACAGCGGCTTCGGCAACACTGGGATGCAGGACAAGCGCACTTTCCACCTCGGCCGTGCCCATGCGGTGGCCAGAGACATTAATCACGTCATCTACGCGGCCCGTGATCCAATAATAGCCGTCTTCATCGCGCCGACAGCCATCGCCCGTGAAATATTTGCCGGGATAAGTCGTAAAATAGGTTTCAAAGAACCGCTGATGATCGCCCCATACGGTGCGCATCTGGCCCGGCCAGCTTTGGGTGATGCACAAATTGCCATCAATAGCGCCCTCAAGCACTTTCCCATCCGCATCGACCAACTGGGGAACAACGCCGGGCAAGGGCTTGGTTGCACTGCCGGGCTTTAAATCCGTTGCGCCGGGCAGGGGGGCAATTAGCGCGGCCCCCGTTTCGGTTTGCCACCAGGTATCAACAATGGGGCAGCGGCCTTCCCCCACCAGTTTATGATACCAGCGCCACGCCTCTGGATTAATGGGTTCTCCCACAGTTCCAAGCAAGCGCAATGACTTACGTGAGGTTTTTGTCACAAAATCATCGCCATCGCGCATTAGGGCGCGCAAGGCCGTGGGTGCCGTGAATATGGTCTCAACTTTGTGCCGATCGACCACTTGCCAAATGCGGCTGGCATCGGGCCAATTGGGCACGCCTTCGTACATCAATGTCGTCGCCCCATTGGCGAGTGGGCCATAGAGGATGTAGCTGTGCCCTGTGACCCAGCCAATATCGGCGGCACACCAATAAATCTGGCCGGGGCGATACTCAAACACCCATTCATGCGTCAGGCTGGCCCAGAGCAAATAGCCCCCTGTGGTGTGCAACACGCCCTTGGGCTTTCCTGTGGAGCCAGAGGTGTAGAGAATGAAGAGCGGGTCTTCCGCATCCATTACTTCGGCTGGGCAGTCGGCAGAAACTTTTGCCGCTTCTTCATGATACCAAACATCGCGGCCCGCGGTCATGCTAATGTTTGCGCCGGTTGCCCGCACGGTGATGACTGACTTCAGGCTCGGGCAGCTTTGGGCGGCAATATCCACATTGGCCTTTAGCGCCACAGGTTTGCCGCCACGGCGGCCTTCATCGGCTGTAACAACAACGCTGCTATCACAATCCTGAATACGGCCCACTAACGATTCAGGTGAAAATCCGCCAAAAACAACGGAGTGGATGGCCCCGATCCGCGCGCAGGCCAGAAGCGCAAAAGCCGCTTCGGGGATCATCGGCATATAGATCGTCACGCGATCGCCTTTGCGGACGCCTTGGGCCTTCAGCACATTGGCAAATCGGCACACTTCGGCGTGAAGTTCGCCATAGCTGATATGGCGCGCCGCCTCGGTGGGCACGTCCGGCTCCCATATAATGGCAATATCGTTCGCGCGGCTGTCGAGATGGCGGTCGATGCAGTTGACGCTGGCATTTAATTGGCCATCTTCAAACCATTTGATCCCAAAATCCGCCTTGTTGAACGAGGCATTGCCAGCCATGGTCGGTGCGCGATACCAATCCAGTCGTTTGGCCTGTTCCAACCAAAATTGCTCTGGGTCCTTGAGGGCGCGGGCATAGAGCGCGTCATAGCGGTCTGCCGTGATCCGGCTATTCTGGGCCCAGTCTTGCGGCACGGGAAACAGGTTTTGGTCTGACATCGCACTTCCTTTTCTCTGCCCTTTCATTGGGAAAATGCGCTGACATAGGCAAGCCTAAAGAAGCATGTTGCTTTGTGGCATTGGG
>JBEEOY010000017.1:0-2967 GCA_041191345.1 Pseudomonadota bacterium | reverse complement strand
AGCAAGGCTCAGTCAAATCTGTTGTCCAATCGGGCGATACCATTACCGGCACATTGAAAAGCGGCGAGGAGTTTAAGACCTATGCCGTTGCCGACCCGCAATTTGCGCAGCGCATGATTGCGGCCAATGTTGAATTTACGGGTCAGCCTGAGGAAAGCCCGTCGTTCCTGCAATTCCTGCTCTATCAGTCGCTGCCGATTCTCTTATTCTTGGGGCTTGGCTATTTGGTGATGCGCCAAATGCAAAAAGGGGCAGGCTCTGGTGCCATGGGCTTTGGCAAGAGCCGCGCCAAGATGCTGACCGAAAAGCAAGGCCGCGTCACTTTTGATGATGTGGCTGGCATTGATGAAGCCCGTGAAGAGCTTCAAGAAATTGTCGACTTTTTGAAGGACCCAGGCAAATTCTCAAAGCTGGGTGGCAAAATCCCCAAGGGCGCTTTGCTGGTTGGCTCACCAGGCACGGGTAAGACGTTGCTGGCACGCGCCATTGCTGGCGAAGCCAATGTTCCCTTCTTTACCATTTCAGGCTCGGACTTTGTCGAAATGTTTGTCGGCGTTGGCGCAAGCCGCGTGCGTGACATGTTTGAACAGGCAAAGAAGTCTGCCCCCTGCATTGTCTTTATTGACGAAATTGACGCGGTTGGCCGTCACCGTGGCGCGGGCCTTGGCAATGGCAATGATGAGCGCGAGCAGACGTTGAACCAGCTGCTTGTTGAAATGGATGGCTTTGAAGCCAATGAAGGCATCATCATTATCGCCGCGACCAACCGCCCCGATGTGCTTGATCCCGCATTGCTCCGTCCGGGCCGCTTTGACCGGCAGGTCGTGGTGCCGCGCCCCGACATTGAAGGCCGCGAGAAGATTTTGTCGGTCCATATGAAAAAGGTGCCGCTGGCCCCTGACGTTGACGCGCGCGTGATTGCGCGGGGCACGCCCGGCTTTTCGGGTGCGGACTTGGCCAATCTGGTCAATGAGGCCGCGCTTATGGCCGCCCGCAAGGGCAAGCGCCTTGTTGCTATGGCAGAATTTGAAGAAGCCAAGGACAAGGTGATGATGGGCACCGAGCGCAAGTCCATGGTGATGACTGAGGATGAAAAGCGCATGACGGCCTATCACGAAGCCGGCCATGCGATTGTGTCCATCCATGAGCCTGCCTCGGACCCCATTCACAAGGCCACAATCATCCCGCGCGGCCGCGCCTTGGGCATGGTGATGCGCCTGCCGGAGCGCGATAATTACAGCTATCATCGCGACAAGATGTACGCCAACCTCTCTGTCTCAATGGGCGGGCGCGTGGCCGAAGAGCTGATCTTTGGCTATGACAAGGTGTCTTCGGGCGCCTCATCAGACATTCAATATGCGACCAATTTGGCGCGTGACATGGTGACGCGCTGGGGCATGTCGGATGTGCTTGGTCCGCTGCAATATGCCGAGGCAGATGAAGAAGTGTTCTTGGGCTATTCCATGAACCGCAGCCGCCAAATGTCGAACGAAACGGCCGTGATGATCGATCAAGAGATTAAGCGGATTGTGGAAGGCGGCCATAGCCAAGCAACCAAGCTGCTGAAAAAGCATATCAAGCAGTTGCACACGCTGGCGGAAGCGCTGCTCGAATATGAGACGCTGTCTGGCGATGAAATTAAGGCGCTGCTGGACGATGGCACCCGCCCCGACCGTTCGGGCACGGGACGTCCCCAAGCCGTCACGCTGCGCCCGGGTGGTACGTCCATCCCCAAAACGCGGCGCAAGCCAGGCAATGTTGGCGGGCCTGCCGCTGAAGGCGCCTAAGCCCGCTTTGGCAACGCTATATTGCGATGAATCTGGAGGTGTGGGCCGCGGCGTCATGACGCTTGCGGCCCTTCTCATTGCGCCCGAAGACGCGGCCCATATTCTCCACCGCTTTCGCGCCGTCACGGGCTATCATGGCGAAGTGAAGGGCAGCCGCATCGCGCTGGGAGAACGCGGGTTTCTGATTGAGATGCTGGCCCAATCAAGCGCACAGGCCGTCGTGACGCTTGCACTTTCGGCAACCCAGCCCCAGCCCGGGGAAGATAAGGGGCTGCATGATGTGCATGTCTATGCCGCGCTGCTTGAAACAGCAGTGTCCAAAATGCTGCCGCTGATGGACGATTGCCGGACTGTCATGATTGATGATGGCCGCTATGGCGATGCAACGCTGGCGCTTATTCGCAACGATGTGCGCACGCTGATTGGCCCGTGCGGCTCGGCGGAATTGCAACTGAGCCACCATGCCGATGGACTGCAACTGGCTGATGTGATTGCCAATAGCTTCTTCACACGGGCCCTGCCGGGCGATCGACAAGCGCATATGGCGGCGCTTGTCCAACCGCTGATGGAGCGTGGCCAAATTCAGATGCAGATTTTAACTGCTGAGGCCCAGCGCGAGTATGAACCCCGCAAACAGCAAAAGCGCCGTGACGGAAAAGCTGACCAATAAAAGACTGCGCAGCAAGGCCCCAGGTCGGCCCAGCGCATAGGCCCCGCGCAATTGCCGATAGATATGAACGGGCGGATATAGGACCAACGCAAAGGCGCCGATGGCTTCTAGCGCAGGCATTTGAATGGCCAGCACACAGGCCGTCATCAACAAGGTCATAAAAGAGATGGAATAGGTGACGAACACCGCATGATCGAAAAGATGCAGGTCGCGCCGCCAGAAAAAGAGCAGCCACACAAAAGGCACTGAAATGGGGATGAGCGCCCAAGAGAATTTATAGGCGCTTGATTGGATTTTATAGAGCATCAGCTGCGGGTTTTCGAGCCCATGGCGGATCAAATCATTCAAGGGCTGAATACCCAGATCGACTTTCAGCCGATCTGCCTGAATGGCCTCTGCGCCAAAGGTGCGGGCCGCGCCTTGCAGAAACTTCGTCCCCAGCGTCACACTGCGGATATCCTCATCAATTTTGGCTGTTGGCAGGCCTGATTTCGTGGCTTCAGCCCTTTT
>JBEEOY010000016.1:0-10590 GCA_041191345.1 Pseudomonadota bacterium | reverse complement strand
GATCAGCTGACGCTGAGCTGGGTTGAACAAGGCGGGGTTCCCATTGCGCCGCCGGGGGCAAGTGGCTTTGGCTGGACGGTCATTCGGACATCAGTTGAAGACCAGTTGGGCGGCAAGCTCGCAACGGATTGGGGGCCAGATGGCCTGCGATTGGAAATCCTCCTTCCTCTGGCCTCGCTGACGGACGTCAGGCCGTAATTAGGGGCGCCGCGGTGCGCGCGGCGCAGGAGCGGGAAAAGAGAAAGGGTATCCTGCGAACCGGGCGGGGGGGGAGAGCCAAAGGGCCACAGGATACCCAAGCAAATCCAAAGTCTGGACCTGTCTAAGCTGTGCTAAATGGCCGCACAGCAGACTTATAACGGGCTAAATGGTAAAAGGTTCCCAGTGCGCCAAGGACTAAGTCTTTCATCAGCTTATGAAAGACTGGGGGAGTGCGCGCAGATCAGACACGCCTCAAAAGCCAGTCCAGCAAACAGTAACGTTTCGTGCTATAATTTATCCATATACACTCTTTGGCCTATGCGTGCGGAGTTAATGTTACTTTGCCCTGCGGGCGCGCTACACATGCCCCCAGACATACAGACCGGGTCGCACCGCATGACAATCTGGCTTCTTATTCTCATAGGCCTGTTTGGGCTGAATATTTACTATACCCCGCGCTTGCTGCGCCTGGTGCCGTGCCTTGTTGTTGCCGGCGCTGGCCTTGCCGGGCTCTACTGGCTTTGGGCTGGTGAATGGGAACTTGGTGCTCTTAGCTTTGCTGTGGCGGCCTTATCATGGCTGGGGCTGTCCGCGCTCTGCCGACGCGGGACAGTGCAGGATTAGGGGCGCAGCGCGGGCACAGGACGCAATTGGCTGGGCTGGATTTTGCACGCTTTTGCCGCGTCTAAAATGGCTGAAAAAATAGGCCCCGGATCGCGCACCCAGACATGAGTGGACAGCCGATTATTTTCATAAGCGCCTGATTCTTGGGCGGCCCGGCAGCCGCCTGCGGGGCGCCCATCTCGATCAATAAAGCGGCAGGACGCATCTTCGCTGGTGGCGCGCCGATCAAAAATCGCCCAGCCACGATACCAGCCATTTTCTTTGCGACGGGCGGGCATGGCCATGCTGTCGGGAACGCCATCGCCATCTTCATCGCGGACCTGCCAAAAGCCAAAGCGCATCGCCTTTAAAATCTCGTCGAGCATGGCCGGATTTTTGATACGCACTTGATCGCCAGAAATATTGGGCAGCCCTTTGCCCGCTGTGCGCGGCTCCGTGGGCAAGGGGCCAATCAAAAAGGCCATATGGTCAATCTGACCATCGCCATTGCCATCATAAATATAGGCCCAATCTTGTGTGCCTGTGGCTTGGGCGTCTTCGCCAGCACGGGCAAAGCGGGGGCTTAACCAAATGTCCCGCTGCACATCGGCTAAAGGCTGTGCCGAAAGTGCAACGAGCACCACCTTATCTGTGCCGCTGGTCACAAAACTGATGACCCCACCTTCGGTTTGTTGCGCACAAAAGGGCTTTAAAGCCTCTTGCGCCGGTGGGGCGTCTGCCTCTGCTGCCACGGCCACCAACGCCGCTTCTGTGCTTCCTAGCCGTGCGCTGGTTGCGCGCATTTGGGCCTGAGCGGCAGGCACAGCCCCCAGCAGCACGGCGAGCAGGCTGATATGCGTCCATATGACTGCGGGTCTATGCATCTGGGGCTCCCTTTCTCGCCTAAGCTGGTTGCCCCAGTCTAACCGCAAATGGGTGTTTGTGTCTTAATCTAAATCAAGCGATGTGCATTTTGGGCGGCGATGGGATCAGCGCCGGTAAATGGGCAATTCCCACCCGCGCAAAATTGCGCCTCCGCGCAGGATGAGGCCCGCCAGCGTGGCAATGCCGCCGGCTGCATAGCTGGGCAGGCCTGCAAGGCTTAGGCCCACCATCAACCCCGAGGCCAGGGCGGCGGCCGTCACATAAAGTTCTGACCGCATGATGATGGAGGGTTCACCCGCCAGCATATCGCGAATAATGCCCCCCAAACACGCAGTAAACACGCCCATGAGCAAAGCTGGAATAGGGGCAATGCCAAAGGCCAAGGCTTTGGCGACGCCATAGGTTGAAAAGGCCGCAAGCCCCAGCGCATCGCACCACAGCAAAACGCGGCTCGTCCAAAATCGCACGGGTGTGATCCACACCAGCATGGCAGCGCCCAAGCATAAGCCCAAGGTTGCATTTTGGCGCGTCCAAAACACTGGGGCACCAATTAGCAGATCGCGCACGGTGCCACCGCCCACGCCTGTCGCCACTGCAAAAAAGGCAAAGGTCACAAGATCGCGCCGTTTTTCGGCGGCCAAAACCGCGCCTGATGCGGCAAAAAGAAGAATGCCAGCATAGTTGAGCGCCTCAAGCACGGGCGCAATCGTCAACGGAAAAAAGCCACTTTGCATCATGTGCTTATAGGCCTAGCCGGGCAGCGGCGCTATGGCTCAGTTCACGCTGATCGGCGCGGCTGTGGTGCGGCGTGGCAAAAGCCACTTTACGTTTCAAATTAAAACCAATATCACGAGCCATAAATTTCCCAATTTAGGGGGTAAAGTGGGTCGCGCTTTTTGTTTTGCCGCTGCGCTTGTGGCTTTGGCTGGATGCTCAAAATCGCCATCATCTCCGCCCGTTGCTGATGCACCTATTGTCCGCACTGCACGGATTGCGGCGGCCACAGAGGTGCCCGGGCTGGAGGCAACGGGCAGCGTTGCCCTGCGCCGGGAATTGGCCTTGGGCTTTACCACCGCAGGCCAGATTGCGACCATCACGGTCAATGAAGGTGATCGTGTGGCGAAAGGCCAGTTGCTCGCCGCGTTAAACGCTGATCAAGTGGCGTCTGCCCTTGTGGCCGCCCAAGCCGAACAGCGCCGGGCAGCGGCGGAATATCAACGCTCAGTGGCTTTGCGTGAGCAAGGTTGGATTACGGAATTGCGGCTGGAAAATGCGCGTGCCGCGCTAGATGCGGCGCGGGCCAATGTCCGTGCGCGCGATTTTGCGTCTCAAACAGCGCGTATCTATGCGCCCAGCGATGGCGTGGTTCTGGCGCGGATGGCCGAGCCTATGGAAGTTGTGGCAGCCGGCACCCCCATTATTGCCTTGGGAGCCGAATCTGGCGGCTATGTGCTGCGCGTGCCCCTGTCTGACCGCGATAGCGCCCAAATTACCCAAGGCGCGCGCGCGCAAGTCAAGCTCGATGCGCTGGACCAAGTTCTTGAGGGTCAAGTGATTGAAATTGGTGGCCGGTCAGACCGGGCAACGGGCGCTTTTACAGTTGAGATTTCCCTGCCCAATCGTCCGGGCTTGCGATCTGGGCTGATTGGCCGGGTGAAAATTGAAACGGCCCCCTCTGCACGGGATTCGGCCCAAGTGCTGGTGCCCCCCGGCGCCCTGTATCAAGCGCGCGCTGGCGAAGGCTTTGTCTTTGTGATTGATGAAAAAAATGTCGCACGCCTGCGCAAGCTGCAGCTGGGCGAAACGGATGATCGCGGCACGCAGATTTTGGCGGGCCTGCGCCCCGGCGAGCGCGTAGCCATTTCCAGCCTTGATTTGCTGCGCGATGGCCAGCGCGTCACCCCGCAGGAGCGCCGCCCGTGAACCTCACCCAGCTGTCCGTCCGCCGATGGCAGCTGACTTTGGTCGGCTTTGCGCTTGTCTGCTTGCTGGGCATTAGTGCCTTTTTCAGCATCCCACGCTCTGTCGATCCGTATTTCCCCATTCCCTATACAATTGTCACTGCCGTGCTGCCCGGGGCCGATGCGGCCACCTTGGAAGAAACAGTTGCCAAGCCGCTTGAGCAAGTTCTGCAAGGCTTAGACAATGTGCGGGATATTCGCTCCACCAGCAGCGACGGCTTGGCCGTGGTCACAGTGGAATTCACCCATGGCACGGATGCTGAGCAGGTGCTCGACCGCACCGTTCGCGAAGTCAATGGCATGCGGGCCCAATTGCCATCAGGGCTTGCACGGCTGGAAGTGCGCCGTCCCCGCACCACTGAGGCCGCTGTCTTGCAGCTGGCCTTGGTCAGCCCAACGGCCTCATGGCAGCGCATGGAAAAATATGCGCAGGATTTGCGCGAGCAGCTGACAGTCGTGCCGGGTGTGCGCGCGGTGAATGTCTTTGGCCTGCCCGCGCCTGAAGTGCGTGTTGCGCTTGATACGGCACGTTTGGCCGCCGCCAATGTGGCGCCAACGGCTGTGGCCTCCGCGCTGGCGGCAGCGGGCGCTGATATGCCCGCGGGCTCTGTCCAATCGGATACCCGGCGTCTCAATATTGAGGCAGGCGGCGCCTTTCGCACGCTAGAGGCTGTGCGCACGGTGCCATTGCGGGGTGGCAATGGTCGATTGATGACTGTGGGGGATGTCGCAGATGTCAGCTGGTCAACGTCCGAGCAGCTCAGCATCACGCGGTTTAACGGGGAACGCGCTGTCTTTATTGCCGTGCGCAAAAAAGATCAGGCAGATACGATTTTACTCGCCAAATCGCTGGCGGAGGAGACGCAGCGTCTGTCGCGCACGCTGCCGCCGGATATGAAATTGGCAACGGCGTTTGACCAAAGCGGCGATATTGAACGTAAACTTGGCCAATTGGGCCGCGATTTTGCGATTGCTTTGGCGCTGGTGCTGCTCACGCTGTTGCCCTTGGGCTTCCGCGCCTCGCTGGTGGTGATGATTTCCATTCCCACTTCGCTCGCCATTGGCCTCATCTCCCTTAATATGTTGGGCTATTCGCTCAACCAGCTGAGCATTTCAGGCTTTATTGTGGCGCTGGGCTTGCTGGTCGATGATTCCATTGTCGTGACCGAGAATATTGAGCGGCATTTGCGCATGGGCACCGCGCGCGCCGTGGCCGCAGTTGAGGCAACGAAGGAAATTACGCTCGCCGTCCTAGGGTCGACAGGCGTTTTGATTTTTGCGTTCTTGCCGCTTGCCAATTTGCCGGAAACAGGTGGCGATTTTACCCGCAGTTTGCCCGTGGCTGTCTTGGTGACGGTTGCGGCGTCGCTGCTGGTGTCGCTGACTATTGTGCCCTTCATTGCCAGCCGCATTCTCGAGCAGCATCAAACCGCTGAGGGCAATGCCTTTTTGCGATGGATTCAAGATAAGATTGAGCATTTCTACCGCCCCTTGCTGCATTGGGCGTTGGAAAATCCGCATAAGACTCTGTGGTCGGCCATGGCGGCGTGCCTTGCCATGTTGGCGACGATCCCCCTTCTTGGCTTTAGCCTCTTTCCCAAGGCAGATGTGCCCTATTTTGTGATCCGCATTGAAGCGCCCGAAGGCAGCAGCGTGGTTGAAACGGACCGCATCGTTCGCCAAGTCGCAGCCCAAGTGCGCCCCCTGCCCGAAATTGATGCGGTTATGGAAAATGTGGGGCGGGGCAACCCGCAAATTTATTACAATAATATCCCGCGTGAATTTGATACGCGCTATGGGGAATTGTTCGTCACGTTGAAGGATTGGACGGGGGACTCGCCCGAGTTTCTGGAAGATCTCCGCCGCAAAATGGCCGGGATCTCCGATGCCCGGGTCACTGTTGTGCAGTTTGAACAAGGGCCCCCAATTGAGGCGCCTTTGGCCATTCGTGTGCGCGGGCCGGATTTGGCGGTTCTTAAATCCCTCTCGGCGCAAGTGGCAGATGTTCTGCGCACGACAGAGGGCACGCGCGATATTGATGATCCGCTGGCCATTGACCGGATTGATTTGGATTTGCACGTCGATCCGGAAAAAGCTGGGCTGTTAAATGTCGCGCCGGATGCCGTGCGCCGCACCTTGCGGCTGGCCTTGTCGGGTGAGCGCGCGGCCACGCTGCGTGACCAAGAGGGCGATGGCTATCCCGTCATGGTTCGCCTGCCTTTGGCGCAAAGCCAGCCTGTGTCGGCCATGAACCAAATTTATGTGCCATCGCTCAGCGGGGGCAGTGTGCCCTTGTCGCAACTCACGCGCCCGGCGCTTGAATCGTCGCCCTCCAAAATCAATCGGTATAAGCTGGAACGCTCTGTCACGGTGACGGCCTTTGTCCGCGATGGATATTTGACGTCGCGTTTGGCGAAGGAGGTTATGCCGCGCGTTGAACAGATTCCTCTGCCGGCTGGCTATAGCTTTATTCTGGGTGGCGAGGCCGAGGCCGCAGCGCGCAACAGCAATGGGCTGGGCGGCGTGGTCTTGCTGGCGGTGTTTGGCATTTTGGGCGTGCTGGTTGCCGAATTTGGCCGCTTCCGAGATGTGACAGTGGTGGCAGGGGTTATCCCGCTGGGGATTTTTGGCGGCTTGGCAGCGCTTGTCCTCACCGGCAATTCTTTGTCTTTCTTGGCCATTATTGGCTTTGTCGCGTTGATTGGGATTGAGATTAAAAACTCCATCCTGCTCGTTGATTTTACCACCAAGCTGCGCGAGCACGGCCTGGGCCTGCGCGATGCCATTGAGCAGGCAGGCGAAGTCCGCTTCTTGCCAGTGCTGCTCACCTCCGTCACGGCAATTGGCGGCCTCTTGCCCTTGGCGCTGTCTGGCTCACAGCTTTATTCGCCCTTGGCCTGGGTGATTATTGGCGGGCTTGTCTCGTCGACTTTGCTCAGCCGGATTGTAACGCCTGTCATGTATCTGCTGATTGCGCGCGGCGGTGCCGCGCGTGAAGCGGCCAAAGCGGCAGGCGCTTAATATTCATCCGGGCCATGTGTCACAGCCCTGTCACACAGATTACCCCGTTCTGACATAAGCCATCTTTAGAGGCAGACCCCGAAGCCGGTGGTCATTCTGAAACCAATTCACTGCCGGCATGTGACGCTAATGATCCGGGGAATTGATCTCATGATGTCTGCACCTTTGCTTCGTTCGGCCTCGCTGGCCGCTCTTGCCTTTGCCAGCTTTTCAGCGTCTGGCCCGGCCTTTGCCGCGCCTGCTGCTGACGTTGTGGACGCGGCTGACGCCAGCAGCGACCCAGGAGAAGGGCTGGTCGAAATTGTTGTCACGGCCACTAAGCGTGAGACCAATCTCCAAAAGACACCCATTTCGATTTCGGTCATGGGTGAAGAAACCATCCGCGAGCGCAAGGTGCAGAGCTTGATGGACTTGGCCGATGGCGGCGTGCCCAGCTTGCGCGTGGCGCCCTTTGAATCGCGCCAGTCGGCATTGACTGTTGGCATTCGCGGCATTGTGCCGCTCGATGCCAACCAGCCTGCGCGTGAGCAGGGCGTGGGGATTTACATTGACGGCGTCTATCTGGGCCGCCAGCACGGCCTGAACACGGGCCTGTTTGATGTTGAGCGTGTTGAAGTGCTCAAGGGCCCGCAAGGCACTTTGTTTGGCCGCAACACCGAAGGCGGGGCTGTCTCGATTATCTCCAAGGCCCCCACAGGTGAATTTGGTGGCCGCATTGATGGCGGCATGGGCAATCTTGGCACTTATAATATGGGCCTGCATATGAACCTGCCCGAAGTGGCGGGCTTTTCCATCAAGCTAGATGCTGTGTTGGCGCATCAAGACCCGGTCACGAAAAACCCGCTTGCCGGCCAAGCGGGCTGGGGCCAGTTCCACCGCAAGGGTGGCCGCGTTGCTGTGCGCTGGGCGCCCGTTGATGGCATCACCAATGATGTATCAGTTGATATGTCGCGCGATGAAAACTCACCTTATTACAGCCAGCTGCTTAACTATAACCCTAATAACTGCCTGAGCGGCGGCACCAATGCTGCCCCGCTTCCCCTCCCCGCTGGCAGCAGCTGCGTCACCCCCGGCACGGCCTTTATTGGCACGCAAGGGACCATCAAGCCGCTGACGCCGGGCGTTGTTGTGAATGGCAAGACGCTGATGCGCGAGGCCGATATTGGTGTGCCCCAGGCACTGACTGTTGATAAGACTTTTGGCGTCACCAACCTCTTCAAATGGAAGCTGGCCGATGCAATTGAGCTGCGCGCCATTACGGCATGGCGCGGCGTGGAAGTGGAGCAGAATGACAATGCGGGCGGCTTGCACCGCGTGCCGGTTGTCAATCTGACGGCATCCTGCACGGCAACCGCGCCTTGCGCCTTTAGCCGCTATAGCCGGGCAGATTTGTTCCAGCGCCAGTTTAGCCAAGAGCTGCAGCTTGTTGGCACGTTGGGCGCAGTCGATTATGTCGCTGGCGCTTATTATTTTAATGAGCGTGTTCGCGATGATGCAGCCACCCCCAATTCCATGGGTGCCATTGCCGTTCTGAACAGCGCCAACCAGGTTGTTGGCGCCACTTTTACTCCCATTGCCTTTTGCACGGGGGCGGCCAACCCTGCCTTGGGCCGTGCCGTTCAAGGCTGTTCAATTGATCGGGCCTCTTCGGTTCGGTCAAAAAGCTATGCCGCTTATGGGCAAGTCACTTGGAACGCCAGCGATGCACTGCACGTGACGCTGGGGGGCCGCTATACCAATGATCAAAAGCAGGGCGAATTGCTCTTCTCGCGCGGGGTGAACTATCAGGCCAATCCCTCAGTGGCAGCCATTAATGGCTATACCCCGCTCGACAAATCATGGACGCGCTTCAACCCCATGGCGACGATTGCGTATGATTTCAGCAACACCGTCCATAGCTATGTGAAATATGCAACGGGCTATCGCGCGGGCGGTGCCAGCTCACGCACGTCGGACTATCGGGCCTTTAACCCGGAAGATGTGAAAAGCTATGAAGTCGGCCTAAAGGCTGATTTCTGGGATCGTCGCGCCCGGATTAATCTGGCGGCCTATATGATGGACCGGAAGGGCAGCCAAGTTGACTTGTCGACGGTTCAGCCCACTGCCACAGGCAATTTCAACAATCTTGTTACCTTCAACGCGCCGGGCACAACCAAGATTCGCGGCCTTGAAGCGGATTTGACGATTAAGCCAAGCGATGCTCTGAAGTTTGATTTCTCATACGCCTATACGCACACCGATATTCCGGCAGTGCCTGTGACCTATCGGGAATTTACCTCGGCGGGCGTGCCCACGGGCAATGCCTCTACTGTGCTGCAGAAATTCTATATTGTGTACACGCCGCGCAATGCCGCCAGCGCGTCTATGGATTATGAGCTGCCTGTGGGCCGCAAGGATGCGAAGCTGAAATTCCACATCGATGCGAATTATTCGCAAGCCACGCAAAGCTTTGACCAATTTGCCGTGAAGAATGATGAGTCCTTCATCGTCAATGCCCGCCTGTCGCTGGCGGATCTGTCGATTGGCGCGTCAGACAGCAAATTGAACATCGGCCTGTGGAGTCGCAATCTGTTCAACAATCAGCTGGTCTATCGCCGGGATCCATCAAACAGCTTGCCTTCGGTCCAGTCCAACGCAGCCGTGGGCGTGCCCAACATCGTGCTGATTGGAAATAATAACAACATCTTGGGTGATTATGGCAATTTCAACATGCCACGCACCTTTGGCATTGACGCCTCACTTAAGTTTTAAGCACAGCCTTTCTCCCTGAGGCGATGAGGGGCGGGTAGCTTAGGCTGCCCGCCTTTTTGCTGTCTTGGGCTGGGGGTGAGATATATATGTAAAAAACACTTGTAATTTCTACAACATATGGACTTTGCCGAAAGCTCTGGCACAATATGAGTCATGAGTGACATGGATCAAGACAGAATAGCTGAGCTCTGCAGCGCAATCGGTAGCATCTTGGAAGATAGCAGCGCAGATATTCTGGCAGCCGCTTATCTAGAAAAAGATGAATTACTGAATAGCTTGGCGCGACTTGATGAAAAAATTGACTTCATACGCGGCCACATCGATGAAATTCGCCGCGTAATGCCAAATTCATAAAATTATTCGGGCGCTCGGATCAAATCGGCGGCAGTAACGCCCAGCGGGCGCGCCAATCGATCCAATATTTCGATCGTTGGATTTCTGGCCCCACGCTCAATATCACTCACATATGTGCGGTGAATCCCCGCTTCAAAAGCAAATTCCTCCTGACTCCAGCCTCTGCTGGTGCGCAGGCGCTTCAGGTTGTTTCCCAGAATTTGCTGAATGTGCATCTGCTTTGCTTCACCCGCGCGCTGACAATCAATCTACAGATTATGAGTGACAATTTACTTGACTGTTCGAAGACGTCTGGCATTTCATTTGTAGACGATAAATAACATTCTAAGTGTTTCTCTAAGATAAACGGCCGCGCCTTTGTTCTGGCGGGGCACCACCATTTGAGATCCGTGTTCGAGGGGGCTGCCATTTATAACACCAGCGTGACGCATCCCTTGGACATTGCGGTCGTCGAGGTGGCGCCAAGCTATGGCCGAATTGGTGTATCCGCCTGTCCCGGGCGTAAACAGCTCAACGCCCCATCGGGTCCTTGGTATCGCCAGCTGGATATTGATTTAAATGATATCCGCAATTGGGGCGCCGTTGCTGTTATCACTGTGGCCCAGCAGCGTGAGCTGCTTGATCTGGATGTTGGGAATATCGAATCTGAGGTTCGTGCTCGGCATATGGACTGGGTCCATCTGCCCTTGCGGCCGGGGCGGTCTACAGGCTGGCTGCATGAACTCCACTGGGCAAAGGCGGGGCCAGTCCTTCGAGCGTGGATTCGCCATGGATTTGATGTCTTGATTCATAGCCGTGCCGGCACGCATCGCGC
>JBEEOY010000015.1:0-9689 GCA_041191345.1 Pseudomonadota bacterium | reverse complement strand
TTGCGGCCGAGCGTATCTGGGTTGAAACGCGGCCGATAGACGACACGATTGCCTCTTACTACCTTCGAAGCCGGGGCATTACTGTTCAATTGCCCGAAGTCCTGCGTTATCATCCTGCCTTGAAACACGTGCCCAGCGGGCAATATTTTCCCGCGATGGTGGCGCGTGTAGATGGCGGTGACGGCTTTGCTATCCATAGAACATTCCTTAGCGCTGACGGTAAGTGCAAGGCCGATGCGGCCCCCGCAAAGATGGCTCTCGGGCCCATTCGAGGCGGGGGTGTGAGGCTTGGAGGAATTAGCCGAACGCTTGTGATTTCAGAGGGCATTGAGACAGGGCTTTCGATGTTCTGCGGCTTCTTTGACGAGCCTGTAAGGGTCTGGGCAGGCCTTTCAGCAAGCGGCATGGAAACGTTGCGATTGCCCTGCGGTATCGAAAAGCTCATTATTGCCAGAGATAATGACAAGGCCGGGCGCGCCGCGGCAGGCGCCCTAGCGGGCCGGGCTTGGCGCTCTGGGGCTATTCCCCTTGATGGCATAAGTATTGTCGCTCCTGACGGAGAAGCGTCGGACTTCAACGACATTCTTCTCGCAAGGGGGACGCGCAATTGACCCTCTCTATGCAAGCAGAACAATTCGTTCCGGAAGGCCCGCAACCTCTTATCCGCGAGACGGCGGTCGGGATGCCCTATCCTGTGAGCGCGCTCGGGCCCCTTGAGGGAGCTGTTAGGGCGGTTCAAGGCATGACGCTGGCCCCTATAGCTATTCCCGCGCAATCGGCTTTGGCGGTGGCTTCTCTGGCTATTCAAGGGCTGGCAGATGTGGAAACACTTGGCGGTATCCGGCCGCTCTCTCTGTACGCTCTAACTATCGCGGCTTCAGGAGAGAGAAAGTCTTCCTGCGACGCCCCATTGATGGCCGCCCTCCGCGAATATGAGCGTGAGCAAAGCGAGGCCTACAGGCACAGGACTGAGCGCTGGAAAAACGAACACGCCCGCTGGCGAGCGCAGCGAGAGGGTGTGCTAGGCAAAACCAAGACGGGAAAGTTCTCGCAAGAAGAAGCGGACCGACAATTGGCTGCGCTGGGCCAAGAGCCAGAAGCGCCAGCCTCGCCTGACCGGACGGTTACAGAGCCAACTTACGAGGGGCTTGTCCGTATGTTTGCGACAGGTCAGCCGTCTCTGGGCATTTTCAGCGATGAAGGCGGGCAGTTTCTTGGTGGTCATGCCATGCAAGCAGAGAGCCGCCAAAAGACTTTGGCCGCCTTGAACGACCTTTGGATGGGTAATCCAATCAGGAGGACGCGGCTAGGCGAGGGTTCTTATACCTTGCGTGGCAGGAGGCTGGCGGTTCATCTCATGGTCCAGCCTAGTGTGGCTCGTGCCTTTATGGCCGATCCACTGGCCGCCGATACAGGCTTCTTGCCTCGCTTCCTTATCTGCGAGCCTGAAAGTACCATCGGAACGCGGCTTCAATCAAAGGTGAGGCCTGACGTTATCAGCCTTCAATCCTTTGCGCAGACCCTGGGCAATCTTCTCTCGCTGCCCATGCCCAAGGAAACAGACGGAAAGGCTTTGAAGCCCCGTCTGGTGAAGCTGGACCGGGACGCTCGCTCGTGGCTTACGGACTTCGCTGACGAGGTGGAGCTAAAACAAGCCAAAGGTGGCGAATACAGCAATATAACCGGCTATGCCTCGAAGGCCGCAGAACAGGCGGCGCGCATCGCAGGAGTGCTTACTGTTTGGGCCGACCCGACCGCAGAACACGTATCGCTTCGAGAAATGAAATGTGGCTGCGAGCTTGCCCGGTTCTATCTTGGGGAGGCTGTAAGACTCGCAGATACGGCGATTGTATCAACGGAAATTGACCATGCGGAACGGCTTCGTGCTTGGCTTCACATCTGGCCTCAACCTGACCTGACACTGCGTGATGTGGTTCGCAACGGGCCGAACCGTCTTAGGGACGCGAAACAGGCTAAGGCGGCAATTTTGACCCTTGAGCGACACGGCTGGCTGTTGCGCCTAGATGAAGGGGCGCTGGTCCGAGGGCGCAATCGCAAGGAAGCTTGGTCTGTGGTTCGGCAGGAATGACCGGACTTGAAGCCAGCCCCTGCGACAATTGCGACAACTACTGTTTTATAGGGTTTTCAGCCGGAAAAACTGAGACGTTAGTTGCGACAACTTGCGACAAATTATGGCCGGGAACACGGGTGCTCTCTCAAGCTTCTAACCAGTCGCAACTTTGTCGCAAATATGTCGTGGTCAAAAACGGCATATTTTGGTCATCGTCGCAATAGTCGCAGTAGTCGCATGACGCCAGAGTGGGGCTAAAGGTACTTCCAAGGCTCATCCCCTCGCGAGGTGATTTGAGCCACGCTAGCGCGCTAGCATGAGCATTTGAAACTAGTTTACAGTGAAGAAGAAAAGGCCAAAATAGAATTGCGCTCTTCGCATTAGCCTTGTTTGTTAGAAGCAGACGACTTCATTGCTGCTGGTGCTAGCTCTAAGAGCAATGCGACCACTTCGAGAGGGAGAGACTATGCGTCGGGTTTTATTCTGTTTCGGTTTGCTAATCATGCCGTCGGCTGTGCATGGCAAGGAGGTCAGTTACAGGTTTGCTAATTCGCCCGAGGAATTGATCACTGCCCTGACCGAAACCTGTATTTCAACTGCTGGAAATATTATTGAAAAAACCGATCGCAGAATTGTTTGCGTATCCGGTGGCGTTTCAGGCTCTTTTATCAACCGATCATTCGATATTACATATCACGATGGCGTCTCGAATATGACAGGCCGAGTGGAACATAAAGCTGTAGGAGTAAAGATAATTCAGCTTATGCCATCTTCGCTGATAAAGGCATTCGTAAAATGGTCAAAAAAGCACCATCCCGAACTAGTTGAATTGAAATGAGTCGCGGCCATAAGCGGCTAACTATCGCTCAGTCGCCGGGTGCTATTGCCCTCCTAACTATTTCGCTGATCGGCAGGCCGTTGAGGCGTTCTGCTGCTTTGCCCAAGTACAATTCCCGATCCGGCGGCTGGGCAAGGCCCGGCGTTCAGCGAAGCGATAGGTGACTTGGAGCAGTTGTTTTCTCTCTTAGTCAGGATTTTTAGGATAGGCCTTGGTTTTCAAAGAGGGATAAATTGAGGGGTAGGCTTCGTGGAATATGGAAAAAGACTATAAAAACAAGGCGTTAAACAGAACGGATGGTGGAGCTGAGGGGAATCGAACCCCTGACCTCATCATTGCGAACGATGCGCTCTACCAACTGAGCTACAGCCCCGCATCCGAGACAGCGGCCTTAGCGGTGCTGTGTCGCGCTTGCAATGGGGCTTGCGATTCAGCTGAAAATTGGGGGCATCTGTCGGGAAAGCGGGCAGACGTGCTGGCGCCGTGCTTGCCAATCAGGCCAATCCGCCGCACACCGGCGTTATGGCGCTTAGGATTTCTCGGTTAGAGCTTTTTTCTCCCTTGCTGTCGGCGCTTCTGCTTGCAGCCTGTGTCACCCCGCCACGCCCCGCGCCGCCTGCCGCACCTGCGCCGTCACAGGCCCGCCCGCTGGTGGCCACGCCGCAGGCCCCGTCCTTGGGCTGGGAGGCTGCCCCCCTAACCCCCAGCTCTTGGGCCTATCGGGCAGATGCTGAGGCACCGGCGGCTCTATTTGGCCTGCCTGCCAGCCCGGCGATTATGGTCATCCGCTGTGTGCGGGCGCAACGGCAGATTTTGGTGCAGCGTGCAACGCGCGACCCTCCGGGCACATTGGGGACAGTGCAGATCCATAGCAGCAGCCGTGCCGCAACGCTGCGCGCGTCAGTGCCTTTTACCGGGCCTATTTATATGACTGCTGAAGTGGCAGCTGGCGATACGCTGTTGGATGCCATTGCCTTTTCACGCGGAAAATGGCGGCTGACGACGCCGGGCGAACAAGACCTTATCCTCCCGCGTGCGGCAGAAGTTGCGCGTGTCATCGAAGAGTGTCGGGGATGAACCCGGATCCTCAAAACCGGAGCCGGAAGTTTTGAGTGTGACAGGAAATAAATAGTTTTCAAGGCTTGAAAGCAGATCGCGTCTGACTCATCTTCTAAGGGCAAATCCGAAGCGCAGCTTCGGGATTTGCTAGGCGCAACTAGCGAAAGGAGGTGATCCGATGTCTCATGGTCAAGCTAAGAGGTCGGAAAGGGTGATCCGGGGATAGGCGCGTTTATCGCAGCCTTTGGTCTCCCCGGGAATGGACCGCGCCTTTAAGGCACAGCGGATCCCATACTTCCGGTCGCTGACCATGCGGAAGGGTCGTAGGGCAGATATGTCCTGCGGCCCTTCTCATTTTCGCAGTGCTTAGGTTTTAAGAGAGCGGGGCCTTGGGCCATGCCCAAGGCGCGCACCACTTGGATTTAGAGGACGCTAAATATCCAAATTCGCCACGTTCAGGGCGTTTTCTTGAATAAAGTCGCGGCGCGGTTCCACCACATCGCCCATCAGCTGGGTGAAGATTTCATCCGCCAAATCGGCTTGGGCAATTTCAACACGCAAGAGCGACCGATTGTCGGGATCCAGCGTGGTTTCCCACAGCTGTTCGGCATTCATTTCGCCCAAGCCTTTATAGCGTGAGATGGACAGGCCCTTGCGGCCTGCAGCCAAAATGCCATCCAGCAGTTCCGACGGACGCGACACGGGGGTTACGCCCTTGCCAGAGGAGGCAGGTGCGTCCTCTTCGTCACCATCCACGGAGCTGGCTTCGGCTTGCGCCTTGCCAATGGCCACCAGCCGGCTGGTCTGGGCATAGGCATCTGCCTGTTCGGCCACCAGCGTATGCAGGCGCCGCGCCTCTTGGCTTAAAAGGAAGCTTGCCTCGATAATATGGTGGTCCGTCACGCCGCGCCACAGGCGCTGGAGGTGGTAGCCGCCATCTTCGCTTACAATGCCTGTCCAGCGCGCTTCCGTGTCCGCGCGGCTCAGCCATGCGGCGGCCCGGTCTACACCCGCCTGACGGCCAGCTGCATCCAAGGCCGGGTCGAGAGCAGCAACAAGCGCCAGCCCCTCAATAATGGCCGGATCATATTTGCGCGGCACATAGCGCATCAACGAGCGCATCCGCCGGGCATGATCAATCAAGATTTTCAGGTCCGCTCCAGACCGCGTGCCGCCACTGGTTTCCAGCGCCGTTGCCGCCAGCCCGCCTTCAACCAGATAATCATCAAGCGCGGCATCATCTTTCAAATAGACTTCAGACCGGCCTCGTGCCGCTTTATACAGCGGCGGCTGGGCGATGTAGAGGTGGCCGCGCGCAATGATTTCCGGCATTTGGCGGTAGAAGAACGTCAGCAACAGCGTGCGGATATGCGCGCCATCCACGTCAGCGTCGGTCATGATGACGATCTTGTGGTAACGCAGCTTTTCAATGTTGAAATCATCACGGCCAATGCCCGTGCCCATCGCTTGAATCAGCGTGCCGACTTCTTTGGACGACAACATCTTGTCAAAGCGTGCGCGCTCCACATTCAAGATTTTGCCCTTTAGCGGCAAAATTGCCTGATAATGGCGGTTGCGGCCTTGCTTGGCGGAGCCACCTGCTGAATCCCCTTCGACGAGGAAGAGTTCAGATTTGGCGGGGTCCCGCTCTTGGCAGTCGGCGAGCTTGCCGGGCAGCGAGGCAATGTCCATCACGCCCTTGCGCCGCGTGAGTTCACGCGCCCGCTTGGCGGCTTCGCGCGCGGCTGCGGCATCGATAATCTTCTGAACAACAGCGCGGGCATTGGCTGGATTTTCTTCCAGCCATTCCGCCATTTTGTCGGCCATCAGGCTTTCGAGGGGTTGACGCACTTCCGACGAGACGAGCTTGTCTTTGGTTTGCGAGCTGAACTTGGGGTCAGGCAGCTTGACCGAGACAATGGCCGTCAGGCCTTCACGCATATCTTCCCCTGTCAGCGTGACTTTCTCTTTTTTCAGCAGGCCTGATTTTTCTGCATAGTTATTCAGCGTGCGCGTCAGCGCGGCGCGGAAGGCGGCCAAGTGCGTGCCGCCATCGCGCTGCGGGATGTTGTTGGTGAAGCACAGAACATTTTCGTAATAGCTGTCATTCCACTCAAGCGCGACTTCAATGCCAATGCCATCCCGCTGGCCTGATACGGCAATGGGGTCAGGAAAGAGCGGGGTTTTTGCGCGATCGAGCCATTTCACAAAGGCCGCAATTCCGCCTTCATAATAGAGCTCAACTTCCTTCTTTTCGGCATGGCGGGCATCGACCAGAAACAGCCGGACGCCCGAATTGAGGAAGGCCAATTCGCGAAAGCGATGCTCCAGCTTATCAAAATCAAACTCGGTGATTTTGAAAGTGTCGGGGCTGGGCAAAAAGGTCACGCGCGTGCCGCGCTTGGGGCGGCCATTTTCATCATTGCCGGCAGGGCCAACAATTTTCAGCGGGGCCACGGCATCGCCGTGCTGGAACTGCATATAATGTTCCTGCCCATCGCGCCAAATGGTCAGATCAAGCCGAATGGACAGAGCGTTGACGACGGAAACACCCACGCCGTGCAAGCCGCCTGATACCTTATAGGCATTGTCATCCGACGTATTTTCAAACTTCCCGCCGGCGTGCAGCTGCGTCATGATGACTTCAGCGGCAGACACACCTTCTTCTGCGTGAATATCGGTTGGAATGCCGCGGCCATTATCTTCAACAGACACCGATCCATCGGGGTTCAGCTGAATGATAACCCGGTCACAATGGCCGGCCAGCGCCTCATCAATGGCGTTGTCCGAGACTTCAAACACCATATGGTGGAGGCCCGATCCATCATCAGTATCGCCAATATACATGCCGGGGCGCTTGCGCACGGCATCCAGACCTTTGAGAACCTTAATGGAATCCGCACCATAGTCGGAAGAAGTCGAGGTATTTGGAGTTTCGTCTGCCATATCCAGCCTATAGGAAATAGGCGGTCATAACCCAAGGAAAAACGGCATCTAAGCTGATGCTGTTGGGGATGGTTTTGCAGCTGCCACTGCCAGATACAACAAGGCCCGCTGGCAGCGAGCGAGCGGGCCTTGTGTCAGGTGGATTTACGCCTGTTTGGCAGATCAATATTTGGTCAATTCCACCTTCATGCTCTTATAGCCATGCACAAAGCTGGCGGGCACGCGTGTCGGCTCTTCCAGCACATTAACGCGCAGGCGGCGCTTTTGCATTTCAGAGATAAGCGTTGTGAGCTGCAATTCCGCCACACGCGCCCCCACGCAGCGGTGGATGCCATAGCCAAAGGATAAATGGCGACGGGCATTTTCCCGATCGACAATCACCTTATCGCCATTGGGGAACACGCTCTCATCGCGATTGGCGGAGATATACCACAGCGCCAATTTATCGCGCTTCTTGATTTGGTGGCCGAACAGCTCCGTATCTTCGGTCGCGGTGCGGCGCATATGCGCCAGCGGGGTTTGCCAGCGGATCAGCTCATGCATCGCATTTACCGCGAGTTCATGGCTGTGGTTCTGCTCCAACTTAGCGCGCTCTTCTGGGAATTTATCAAGCCCATAGGCAAAGGCCGTCATCGAATTGCGGGTTGTGTCATTGCCGCCCACGATGAGGAGGATGAGATTGCCCATGAATTCTTCATGGCTCATATGCTTCATCGCATCCGATTGGAGCATGATGGAAATAAGGTCGTGCTGGCCGGGATTTTGGGCCTTGCGGTCCCACAGCTGCTTGAACGCGGCGCCCATTTCAAAGGCAGTTGCCAGCCGCGCTTGCCGCTGTTCAAGGCTGTCAAAGCTTTCAATATCGCCCAGAACATCCGACCAATAGGTCAGCTTGTGCCGCTCTTCAAAGGGGAAGTCGAAGAGAATGGCGAGCATTTGTGTCGTCAGCTCAATTGAGACTTTTTCCACCCAATCAAAGCTCTCGCCCACGGGCAGGCTATCCAGCACAGCAGCTGTACGGGCAATTGTGTCGGCCCGCATCCGTTCAACCTCAGTGGGGCCAAAGGCGGGGGCTACTGTGCGGCGTTGGGCTGTGTGTTGTGGGGGGTCCATGGCGATAAACATCGGCATGGGCACATCGCCCTCTTTCAGATGCTCCAGACCATCGCCCGCAACGGTAATGCCGCCATATTCCCAGCTGGAGGAAAACACTTTGGGCAGCGCCTCAATATGCTGAATGGGCTTATAGGTTGTGACTGACCAATAGGGGCCAAATTTTGACTCTGGGCAATAATTAATCGGAGCCTGTTCACGCATCTGGCGGAAGGGGTCTTGCCAGACATCATTCACATAGAGCTCAGCCCGGGAGACATCCCAGGGGTTTCCCTCAGGGGCAGCATCTTTCAGCACGGTCGCCATGGCAGCGGTCCTCTCTTTTTTCTGATTCAGTTGCAGTCTGCCACTGTTTACATTCGTGTCAATGACGATTCCGGCCAACTCTGTTGGCCTGCGACGAAATGATGGCTCTCTGCGCCGAATTAGGCAGTTTTCCGGCGAAAAAAGCGAAACAGGCTGGGGTTGGCATTCAGCACGCCGTGCCGGAACAGCCGGGCTGAGAGGCGCACAATTACAATCACCCAAAGCAATTGCCAGAGAATCGCCAAAAGATGCGGCCACAGCGCGGCATCGCTGGCCGCACGCGCGGCCATGGCCATGGGGGAACTGAACGGAAAGATTTGGGCAAAGAGCGCAAGCCCGCTGCCCGGCTGGCTGGCCGCAGAGGAGGCCAAGGCAAACATGCTGACTTGAAAGACACTAATGGGAAGCGAAAGCAGCTGAATATCCCGCGCCGAAGGCGCTTGCGCCCCAATGCCCAAAAAGGCTGCGCCAAACAGGAAGAACGACATGGTGAAATATAACAGCACCAACACAGCAAAAGCCGGCAGATGAATTGCCAAATCCAGTGCTGGCAGGTCCGCCCTTACTCCCGCCAAGACCAGCTGGGCGCCGCCTGTCAGCACCAATGCCCAAAAGCCGATAAACAGCATGGCAACGCCGAACATACCCACCAATTTGCCCAGAAAAATTGCTTCCAGCGATGCCGCCGATGCCAAAATCTCAATAATCTTGTTCGATTTTTCCTCAACAAATGTGCTGATGGATTGCGCTGCGATCAGCAAGGTAAGCAGGAAGATAAGGACAACCGCACCATAGCCCATGGCCTGACGCGCCCGTGCTGTGCCGCCTGATTTGCGGCTCATTTCAACCTGCGGCTGGACAAGCACTTGGCCCGCTGCAAGGCCTGCGCCGCGGGCTTGTGCTGCAGCTTCGGCCATGTGCGTCATATAGCGGGCCAATGGCTTGGATGTGGTGAGAATAATGGGGCGCTCGGCCGGGCCAAAAAGAACTGCCTCATAGGCACTGCCCGGTGCATTCATCATCGCGCGTGCAATCTGCGCATCAGGTGCGCCATGCGTTGGAATGATGATTAAACGGGGCGGCGTGGCGGGCCCCCAAGGCAAAGCGCGCAGCTGGGCATCGGCTGCTTTGAAATAGCGCGCCATCGGGGCATCTGCCAGCACTGCGATACGCGCAGATTGGCCGGCTTTTTCCGCAAAATCACGCGATCCACTGCCGCCCAAAAGGCCCATGATGACCATGAACAACGGCGCCAGCAGAAACAGCAAAAAGACAGGCTGGCCGACAATGGCTTTAAAATCGCGATAGGCAATGACGCGCACTGCCGCCCAAAAACTTAGCATGGCTGGGCCTCCT
>JBEEOY010000014.1:0-15367 GCA_041191345.1 Pseudomonadota bacterium | reverse complement strand
GCGGCGCGATGGATCTCGTGGCCGGTGTCAAAAAGATCATCGTGGTGATGGAGCATAATGCCAAAGATGGCAGCCCCAAATTCATCCCGGCCTGCACGCTGCCGCTGACGGGCAAGAATGTCGTCGACATGATCATTACGGACTTGGCGGTGTTCCAGCGGCCAGACCATCAATCGCCCTTCAAGCTGATCGAAATGGCACCCGGCGTGACGGCGGATGAAGTGCGGGCGAAGACGACAGCGCATTATCTTGTCTGATTGATAGGTCGGGGCTTGCCACAGGCGGCCCCGGCACGTCACAAGGGCAAAAAACCGGAGAGTGATTTGCCCGATATAAAATGGCGCCGCCGCGCCTCCCCTGCGCTGGCCCTGACGCTGCTCACGGCCATTGCCGTGATTGGCTTTGTTGATCGCATCATCATGAATGTGCTGGTTGAGCCGATCAAAGCCGATTTTGGCTTGAGTGATGTGCAAATTGGCCTCGTCAATGGCCTTGCTTTTGCAGTGCTCAATGTCGTGCTGGGGCTTTTTGTGGCGCGGCTGGCAGAGCGGGTTCGGCGGTTGACGCTGGTGGCCATTGGCACCTTTTTCTGGTCACTGGCGACAGCGGCCACAGGCTTGGCAAGCAGCTTTACTCAGTTGCTCGTCGCGCGGATGAGTGTGGGGGTGGGGGAGGCGGTTGGCCTGCCCTCAACCAATTCTTTGGTGTCAGATTATTTTCCGCCACAAAAGCGGGCCTCAGCACTTGCGACGCTGCATTTGGCCCCGCCTTTAGGCGCCTTTATTGGGGCAGCAGGCGGGTCGCTCATTGCCCAAGCCTATGGCTGGCAAATGGCGCTGTTTGCAGCGGCTGTGCCGGGGATTATCTTGGCCGGGCTGGTCCATATTTATGTGGCAGAGCCAGTACGCGGGCAATTTGATGATGTGCCCGTTGATGATGCTGTCCCGCCCATGAAGGCGGTTATTGCGCGCTACCTGACGTGGCCGACCATGCGGCATATGTTGGCGGGTTCGGCCATTGCGGCGCTGATTGGCTATGGAATTAATGCCTTTATTGCGTCTTATTTCATGCGGCGATTTGGCTTTTCGCTGTTGGAAGCAGGGCTGGTGTCGGGCTTTGTCGCGGCACTGCCTGCCTCGATCAGCATTATTGGGTCAGGTCTGTTGGTGGATCGCTGGGCCAAAACAAATCGCCGGGGCTATGCGCTGCTGCCTGCCATGTGCTTCGTCATCGCCGTGCCGTTGCTGCTCTTGGCGATGGCCCAGACCAATGCGGCCTATGCCATCGCTCTGGTCGGTTTGGCGGCCTTGTTTCAATATAGCTATTTTGGGCCGACTTTTGGGACGTTTCAAAATATGCTGCATCCCCGGATGCGCGCTACAGGCTCTGCCTTTGGCAACCTTATCTACTCGCTGGTCGGCGGCGGGCTAGGCCCCGTATTGATTGGCGCGATGAGTGATCACTATACTGGGCTCACAGGCAATAATGGCGAAGGTCTGGCACTGGCCATTGCGACTGCGGCAGTCCTCTATGTCTGGGCCGCCTTTCATTATTGGCGAGCCGCGCGCTATATTGAAGCCGATTTGGATCGTCCCATTGGGCTGGAGGGGTAAGTGACCTATACGCTGATTACCGCCAACCGGAATTATTCGAGCTGGAGCCTCAGGCCTTGGCTGTTGATGAAGGCCTTGGGCCTTTCGTTTGAAGATCGGTTAGAGCCGTTCCTCAAGCCCAATAATTATGCGGATTTCCGCGCCTTTTCGCCCACCGGTCAAGTGCCAGTGTTGCAGCATGAGGGGCGGACGATTTACGACAGCCTTGGCATCACGCTCTATCTGGCAGATCGCCACCCCGCCGTCTGGCCTGAGGATGCGGATGCGCGGGCATGGGCGCAATGCGCGGTGGTAGAAATGCATTCGGGCTTTTCTGCCTTGCGCAATGATTGCACGATGAGTGTCGGCGTGCGGGTTCGGCCTAAGCCTATGTCAGATGCCTTGAAGGCCAATGTCGCGCGGATCACTGAACTTTGGGCAGGAGGCTTGTCGCGCTTTGGCGGGCCTTATCTGGCAGGGCCCCAATTTAGCGCGGCAGATGCCTTTTTTGCGCCTGTTGCCTTTCGCGTGCGGACTTATGGCCTCGATGTTGGCGCTTCAGGGCAGGCGTGGGTGGACCATATTCTCGCCCACCCAGCCATGCAGCAATGGGAAGCCGAAGCGCTTGCCGAAAGCTGGCGCGAAGTCAGCCATGAGGAAGAACTTCGCGCCTGTGGGGATATTATTGCCGATTACCGGACGGGGTGATTGCTGGGTCAGCGGGCGTCGACGAGTACCAGCTCAGCCTCGTCTAACGCGTGAATGGTCAGGCCAGTCTCGCCCGTAATTGCTATGCCATCTCGGGCTTGGGCGGCAATGCCATTAACGGTGATCGCGCCAGTTGCAGGCACAAGGTAAATATGGCGGGCAGGGTCTGCCTCAAGCGTTAGGCTCTCGCCCGCCTTCAGCGTCGCGCCCAGCACGCGGGCATTGGCGCGAATGGGCAGGGCATCGCCTTCCCCTTGGCCGCTGGCCAATGTCACCCACTGGCCTGCCCGGTCGCCTTTGGGAAAGGCGCGTTGCCCCCAGGATGGCGCGCCACCTTGGGCGTCAGGCAAGACCCAGATTTGGAAAAGCGTCGTTTCTTCGCTTTCCAGATTATATTCTGCGTGTTGAATGCCCGTGCCGGCGCTCATCACTTGCACATCGCCGCCCGGCGTGCGCCCGGCATTGCCCAGACTGTCGCGATGGCTGATTGCGCCGGTGCGGACATAGGTGATGATTTCCATATCGGCATGGCCATGTGGCGGAAAACCCGTTTCCGGGGCAATTTGGTCATCATTCCACACGCGGATTGCGCCCCAGCCCATGCGGGCTGGATCATAATAATTGGCAAAGGAAAAATGATGCCGGGCATTCAACCAGCCATGATTGGCATGGCCAAGGCTGGCAAAGGGGCGAACATCAATCATGTTTTATCTCACTTCAGCGGGGTGTTGCCGCTGGCATGGGGCATAAATGGGGTCGTCTGGCTTGGGTTCAAGCGCGTGCGGCTAACCCTGTCAGCGCGGTGCCATCCAGCCGGAAGACGGTCCACTCATCCATCGGCTTGGCGCCCAAGGCTTTGTAAAAGCCAATTGAGGGCTCATTCCAATCGAGGACAGACCATTCCAGCCGCGCACAATCCCGCTCGACGGCCAGCTGCGCCAGTCGCGAGAGTAGGGCCGTACCCAGCCCGCTTCCGCGTGCTTCTGGGGTGACGAACAAATCTTCCAGATAGATACCCGGCTTGCCCTCAAAGGTTGAGAAATTGTGGAAGAACAGGGCAAAGCCTTGGGGTCTGCCATCAATTTCGCCAATCAGCACTTCGGCATAGGGCCGCGCGCCAAAGAGTTTGTCGGCGAGCAGAGCCTCATCAAAACGCACCTCGTGGAGCAGCTTTTCATAATCCGCCAATGCGCGAATAAATTGGGCGATGAGCGGTAGATCATCGCGGGTCGCAACGCGTGTAGAAAGGCTCATGCCCCGCGCCCGTGCAGTGTGTCCATGCTGACGGATGTGCCAGCGTCAATTTCGGCGGCCTTGGCCTCCACCAGCTTCACAATATGGCTAATCATATCCGCATCTTCGACATGATGGTCAGTCACGCCGGACAGATAGACCATATGCTTGCCATTGCCGCCGCCGGTAATGCCAATATCCGTCTCACGCGCTTCACCGGGGCCATTGACCACACAGCCAAGGACCGAAAGCGACATCGGCGTTTTGATATGCTGGAGTGCGTCTTCCAGCTTTTGGACCGTGCGGATGACATCAAAGCCCTGCCGTGCACAACTGGGGCAAGAGACAACGCGGACGCCCCGCGTGCGTAGACCCAGCGCCTTTAGAATTTCATAGCCAACACGCACTTCCTCTTCCGGCTCCGCCGAGAGAGAGACGCGGATAGTATCGCCAATGCCTGCCCAGAGCAGATTGCCAATGCCAATGGCGGATTTGACTGTGCCGCCAATCAGTCCGCCGGCTTCAGTAATGCCCAGATGCAACGGGCAATCCACGGCTTCCGCAAGGCCCATATAGGCGGACACAGCTAGGAAAACGTCAGACGCTTTCACCGCGACCTTGAACTGATGAAAATCTCGGTCTTGCAGCAGCTTGATATGGTCCAGTGCCGATTCCACCAGTGCTTCGGGGCAGGGCTCGCCATATTTTTCGAGCAAATCCTTTTCGAGGCTGCCCGCATTTACGCCAATGCGGATTGCGCACCCATTCGCCTTTGCAGCGTTGACGACTTCATTCACCCGCTCAGCGGAGCCAATATTTCCGGGGTTAATGCGCAAACAGGCGGCGCCCGCATCTGCCGCTTCTAAGGCCCGCTTATAATGGAAATGAATATCTGCAACGACAGGCACACGTGCCGCGCGCACAATTTGCTTCAGCGCCGCAGTCGACTCCACATCGGGGCAAGAAACCCGAATAATGTCCACGCCCGCCTCTTCGCAGCGACGGATTTGGTCAATCGTCGCCTTGGCGTCTGACGTGAGGGTGTTGGTCATTGTCTGGACGCTGATCGGGGCATCGCCACCCACGGGCACGCTGCCAACCATAATCTGACGGGACTTGCGGCGCGCAATCTCGCGCCAAGGGCGTATTGAAGACATGGATGCCGCTATACCGCCTGCATCATGACATAGCAAAGACCCAAAAGTTGAGGGGCGGAAAAAGCGATTACAGGGCCTGAGCCAGTGCTCGGGCGACCCAGACGGCCTTCGCTGCTTTGGATGTTACAACGCGGTGGTCCCATGCCGATGCGCCTCGCCGAGCAACTTCACGGGCGATATCGCCATAAATGCCAGCAGCGGCCAGCACCGCCCAGCGGCAGCGAAAGGGCAGGCGGCGGGCACCAATACGTGCGCTTGCTTCATAGCCTGCTGCCATATGGGCCATGCGTTCTGCAATTTTCGCCATTGCCGGGCGAGAATGGGTTTTCATATGCTCGCCGGGTGCAATATCAGCTTCAGCAAGCCAATCCATTGGGATGTAACAACGTCCGGCGTCGGCATCCTCACTCACATCGCGCGCGATATTGGCGAGCTGGAACGCCAGCCCGAGATCATTGGCGCGGCCCAAAGTGTCCGTGTCATCAGCGCGAACGCCCATTAGGCAGGCCATCATCAGGCCGACAACGCCTGCAACATGATAGCAATAGGTCAGCAAGTCCGTTTCGTTGCGCGGGGAAAAGCCTGCCGCATCCATCGCAAAGCCTTGGATCAGATCACGCGGCCATTGGTGCGGAATGTTACATTCCGCCACCACTAGCCCAAGCGCATCAAAGGCGGGCACGCCCGTCACGTCACCTGCCAAGGCGCGTTCGGTCATGTCGCGCAGATAGGCTAGACGTTCTTCGGGATTATCGACCCGGCGCAAAGCCCCGCCATGATCTTGCCCATCGGCAATATCGTCGCAGGCGCGGCACCAGCTATAGAGCAGCCACGCGCGTTCCCGCGTAACAGGATCAAATAGCTTCGACGCGAGTGCAAAGGATTTGGAGCCCAAGGCTATGCTGTCGCGCGCATGGGCGACAAGGACGGCCCGATCTGCCAGCTGCCGGCTCAGAGGTCTTTCGCCTTCATGGCAAAGATTGTTTGATGGGGCTTATATGTCGCCATGCGTTGCAGCAGGTGATCGAGATCGTTGTCGGCGATCAGGATATCTTTGTGCTGCGCGCGGATAAAGCCAACTGACACCATATGTGCGTTAAATTCGAGCAGCTTGTCGTAAAAGCCTGCGGCGTTGAGCAGGCCAACGGGCTTTTGGTGATAGCCCAATTGCGCCCAGCTGATCGCCTCCCACAATTCATCCATTGTTCCGACGCCACCCGGGATGGTCAAGAACCCATCAGACAAATCGGTAAACATCCGTTTGCGCTCATGCATCCCTGGCACCACGTGCAATTCGGTGCAGCCTGTATGCGCGACTTCGCTGCCAACCAGTGCCTCGGGGATCACGCCAATTACCTCGCCGCCAGCCTCCAGCACGGCGTTGGCCACCGCACCCATCAATCCCAGCTTGCCGCCGCCGTAAACAAGTCCAATGCCGCGGGCAGCCAGTGTGCGGCCCACCAGCTGTGCGGTTTCGATATAAAAGGGGTCAGCGGGCGTTGCTGATCCGCAATAGACTGCAATGCGTTTCATTGCCCGCCCCATGCCTCGCTCTGACGCAGACCGCAAGTCGCGCGTCAGGCAAGATCTTCCAGCATCAGCGCCGCCGTTGCTTTTGCACTGCCCACTACGCCCGGAATGCCAGCCCCCGGATGCGTGCCTGCGCCCACGAAATAGAGATTGGGGATCACATCATCGCGGTTGTGCGCACGGAAATAGGCGCTCTGCCAGAGCACGGGTTCCAAGCTGAAGGCGCTGCCCAAATGGGCATTCAAATCCCGCCCAAAATCTGTCGGGGCATAATGGAAGCTGGTGACGAGGCGATCTTTTAGGTCTGGAATCAATCGTTTAGAAACTTCTTCTAAGATTGATTGTTTAAATTTCTCACCAAATTCACCGTCCCAATCTGCTTGGGCTTTGCCCAGATGCGCAACAGGTGCGAGGACATAGAATGTGGAATGGCCCTTGGGTGCCATATTGGGATCCGTCACGCTGGGGTGATGCAGATAGAGCGAGAAATCCTCGGGCACGCGGCCGTTCTTATAGATATCATCCAACAGCCCTTTATAGCGCGGGCCGAACAAGATCATGTGGTGCGGGATTTCTGGGAAACTCCCTTTCAGCCCAAAATGAACGACGAACAGCGAGGGGGACCAACGCTTGCGCTTCAACGATCGCGCTTGCTTTGCCCCGCGCGGATGATTGCGAAGCAAGTCTCGGTAATTGTGCATCAAATCACCATTGGAGGCGATGGCATCTGCTTCCTGCCGCCAGCCGCTCTTGGTGCGCACCGCAGTTGCGCGGTTGCCATCAGTCTCAATTTCTTCAACTGGATCATTAAGACGCAGCGTGCCGCCTAACCGCTCAAACAAAGACACCATGCCGCTGACCAGCTTGTTGGTGCCGCCCTTGGCAAACCACACGCCGCCGCGCTTCTCAATGGTATGGATGAGGGCGTAGATGGAACTGGTCGTCATTGGATTCCCGCCGACGAGTAAGGTTTGAAACGATAGCGCTTGGCGCAGCTTTTCATTCTTCACATAAGATGAGGCGATAGAATAAACTGACCGCCACGCCTGATAACGCGCCAGCGCAGGTGCTGCCTTCAACATGGAGGTTATGTTCAGAAACGCAACTGCACCTAGCTTTTGATAGCCTTCGCGTTCCACGCCTTTTGAATATTCCTGAAAGCCCTCATATCCGGCCAGATCATCCGGCGCGATTTTGCGGATTTCGGCGCGCAACGCCTCTTCATCATTGGCATAATCATAGGTTGTGCCATCGGGCCAGTGAAGCCGGTAAAAGGGCTTAACCGGCAGCAAATCCACATCGCGAGAGATGTTTTGACCAGACAGCGCCCATAGCTCTTCAAGGCAAGGCGGGTCAGTGATGACAGTGGGGCCTGCATCAAAGATGAAGCCCTTTTCATTCCAGTGATACGCACGGCCACCTGGCTTGTCGCGCGCTTCGACAATCACGGTTTGGATGCCTGCAGATTGCAGGCGAATAGCCAAAGCGAGGCCACCAAAGCCTGCGCCAATCACGATTGCCGTTTTCACTGTCTTTTCTCCAATATCGCCCGGATGGCGCGCCCAATAGGCACGGGGGGCTTGCCGGCCAGCACGCGCAGCTTGTCGGCCCATGTGGAATGCCCTGCATAGAAGCGCGCAATCAACCCCTCCGAAAGTCCGTAGAAGCGCTGAAGGATCCGATATCGCTCTTGGGGCTCTGCGGCACGGAACAACATTGCATCAAGCATCCGGTAAAAGCCGCGCGCGCGCCAAACCTGTTCAGCATACTCAAATGTCATGCCCGGCCTGGGCTGCGGGTTGGCGGCAAAACGGGCGGCCAGGCGGACCGCATCGGGCAAGGAATAGCCCGTCACCGGCTGGCATAGCCCGGCGCGAAGTCCTGCTTTTTCAATATCTTGATTTGATGACTTCCAATAATCTCTAAAGTTGCCGCCAATGATTACGGGCAAAATTCCGGTTTCTTCCCGGCCCGTCTGAGCAACCGACCAGCCTTTGGCATGCGCATAGTCCGCAATCCGTGCCCGGATGGCAGGCACGTCCAAATCGGGCGTGTCGCTATAATATGTATCTTCAACAAACACCGTCTCGGCATCAAAGGGCAGGCAATAGACGAACCGATAGCCGTCAATTTGCGGCACAGTTGCATCCATCACTATGGGCCGGAGCAAGCCATGCCCGCCCTTTATTGTGAGGGCTTGGCCAACAAATTTCTGCCAGCCTGATTGCAGGACAGAAAGGTCACTCGGCCCGCGCGCGTCGATTACCAACCGGGCAGAAATCGTCCGTCCATCAGCAAGCGAAATTTGAGTGGGGCTCAGATCCGTAATCGTTCCGGTAAGGATATGCCCTGCGGGCAGAGCTGCGCGCAGAACCTCATCCAATCGTTCTGATTCAATGCTGTTATAGACCGCATTTAAGGTCCGGCTACGTGCCGGGAACTGGACGTCATAGCCTTGCCAGCGATGGCAAATGAGAGGTTCAACAATCCACCGATTTTCGGGTGCAATATCGCTGTCGAAAAAGGACCAGACATGGTTGCCACCCAATTTTTCGCATTGGTCAACGATGCGCAGATCGAGCTCAGGATGCCGTTGTGACACGGCATAGGCGATTAATCCTGCAGATAATCCGCCGCCTGCAAGCGCGATATCGCAATCAAGGGTGACTTTTTCCACAACCGCGCTTTAAAGGCCCCGGACGAAAAGCGAAAGGGAAAGCATGACGCCGTTTCATCACTTGCTTGCTGGGCTTAGTTTTGCAGGCGAGGGGCAATGGTCCGTCAATGCAAGTGAGGATTGGCGGCAGGGCCGGACGCTATATGGTGGATTGTCTGCCGCCTTATGTCATGCGGCTTGCGTGGAATTCGCGCCAGATTTGCCACCGCTTCGCTCTGCCCAAATTGCCTTTATTGGCCCTGCGACGGGTGAGGCGGTTTTGCGGCCCTCTATCCTGCGCCAGGGAAAGTCGGTCAGCTATCTCAATTGTGATCTTATCGCGGAAGGCGCGCTGGCTACCCGCTGCCTCTTTGCTTTTGGGGGAGAGCGTCCATCGGCCTTCCATCTGGACGCCGCGGCTGCGCCCTCGGTTCCGTCGCCTGAGGCGTGCGACCCCTTTTTCGGAGACCGTTATCCAGCCTTTGCTGCCAATTTCGATATGCGTTTGGCTGGCGGGGCACGGCCTGTGACCGGATCTGCTGCCGGGGAGTTGCTGGTTTGGGCGCGACATCGTGATCCACAGGCACCTGCTGGGCTTACTAGCTTGCTGGCCTTGGCAGACGCGCTGCCGCCCGCCTCTATCTCGCGTTTTTCAGCACCTGCTGCCATCAGCTCAATGACATGGCAGGTCGATCTGGTGGATGCTGGTCGCTATCAGCCTGACCAATGGGTTCTCATGCGGTCCTGTGATGAGGCGGTGCAGCATGGCTATTCCGGCCAATCCATGATGATGTGGGATGCCTCTGGCGCGCCAATCCTAGTTGGGCGTCAATGCGTGGCAATCTTCGCCTGATGCGCCTTTGCGGCACCATGCTGATCCGCTAGAGATAGGATATGACTGCGTCGATCAGCCTGTTCGGTTCTGCCCTTGCAATGACACTTATTGTCGGCGTGCGCTATTTGGTGACGAGCGGGGCCTTTGCCTGGGCAACCCGGTTACGGCATCCCGGCTTATATGCTGGACAGGGGCGGCAAATGCGCCGTGAAGTGCTGTGGAGCCTGGCTTCTGCTGCCATTTATGGCGTGCCCGCCGGCATTGTCGCTTGGGGCTGGCAGGCCCATGGCTGGACGCGAGTTTATACGGACATCGAGGCATATCCCTTATGGTATGTGCCAGTTTCAGTCTTTGCATATCTGCTGCTGCATGACAGCTGGTTCTACTGGACGCATCGATGGATGCACCAGCCTTGGCTGTTTCGCGCTGCCCATGCCGTGCATCATGAGAGCCGCCCGCCGACAGCTTGGGCGGCCATGAGCTTTCATCCTTGGGAAGCTGTGACGGGAGCAATCGTCATTCCAGCGTTGGTCTTTGCCATTCCCATTCATGTTGCAGGGCTTGGCCTTGTGCTCACAATTATGACAATAATGGGCGTCGGAAACCATATGGGGTGGGAGATGTTTCCCCGTTGGCTGGTTCATGGTCGGTTAGGAAAATGGCTGATAACGGCAACGCATCATGAAAAACACCATCAGGCGTATAGGGGGAATTATGGGCTCTACTTCCGTTTTTGGGATCGGCTCTGCGGCACTGATATTGGGCTCGGCACTTTTCCCCATGAGCGTTCAAGCGGCAAATGAGCCTCAGCGCGCGACTGTTGAAGTTGATATTTCCAAAGTCCGTAACGCGAGAGGCAAGGTGCTTGTGTGCCTGACAAGCAATGCCAAGACCTATCCCGATTGCGGCAAGGATCCGGCCAGTCGAAAGCTCGCTTTGCCTGCCAGCGCGACTTTAACTGCGCGTTTTGAAGATGTGCCCCCAGGCACCTATGCCATTGCTCTGATCCATGATGAGAACGGCAACAACCGAATGGATTTGGGGCTTTTCCTGCCCAAAGAGGGGTTCGGTATGTCGCAGAATCCAAAAATCGGTATGGGCCCGCCCAAGTTCAAAAACGCCCAATTTGTCGTCAGTGGCAGCAATATCAGGCTGCCGATCATGATGCGGTATATGCTGTGACGGGAGGGTGACGTCAGGCAGCCGCAGTCTGGCCTTGCTCCGCATGTCGAAAACTATTGTTTGGCGGACTGGCGAGCAATTCCGTTGCCTGGGCTTCCGTCAGGGGCTTGCTGAACAGATAGCCTTGGGCAAATTCACACCCAAAGGACATAAGTTCTCGCCGCTGAAATTCTGTTTCTACGCCTTCCACCACCACTTTGAGTTTGAGTGATCGGGCAAGCGCCAATACGGCCTGTACTACCGTCCACTCAGACCGCTGTTCCGTTTGAACACGGACAAAGCTCTGGTCGATTTTAATCGTATCGATGGGCATGGCCTGCAATCGACTGAGTGAGGAATAGCCGGTGCCAAAATCATCCAGCCCGACATGGATGTTTAGCGCACGAAGTTCTTCAAGGGCAACGACAGCACGATTGGGCTGCATCACAGCCGCCGTTTCTGTAATTTCAATCGCAATCCAGCTGGGATCGCACCCAGTTTCGGCCAAAGTGTCCCGAATCTGCTGAACAAAGGTGGGTTGCAGAAACTGCCGAGGGGATACGTTGATGCTAATGCGGAGCGGATCTGTGGCGGGGCGCATTTTGTTCCAGCGCACAGCGGCACGGCAAGCTTCTTGCAGCACCCAGCGGCCCAGCAGCACAATGACGCCACTTTCTTCGGCCACCGGAATGAAAACGGCCGGGGATACCGGCTTCCCATGCTGTTCCCAGCGCACAAGCGCCTCAAAGCCAACCAGCTTTTCCTCATGCAGGGCTAGAATTGGCTGATAATGAAGGGTGAAATCCCCTTTGTCGCACGCCATGCGCAGGTCGCTGACCATTGTCAGGCGGGACTCTAAGTTTTCCCGCATTGTCTGATCAAATACCACGGTCCGTTCATGTCCGCGTGATTTGGCCTCATACATCGCCAAATCAGCATCGCGCAGCATGGCATTAAACGAGTCATAGCGCCCATCATCATGCGCGACGCCAATGCTGGCTGTGACGCGCACAGGGCTACTTTCCAGCCATTTTTGTTGACGCAGCGCCAGATGGATTTCTGCTGCTAATTGCTCGGCTAATCGCGTGCGATCAGGCCCATCCACAATCAAAGTGAATTCATCGCCTGCTAGGCGGGCAAGATCAACATAATCGCCTTCGGGCGCACCCGGCTCGCTGGCAGTGGCTCGGCTCACAATGTCCCGCAGCTTGTTCGCCATATCAATCAGTAATTGGTCGCCTGCGCCATGGCCTAGCGTATCGTTGACCAGCTTGAACCCATCCAAATCAATGAAGATAAGCGATGGGGCAGGCGCGCCGATCTGCCGGCAATCGGCAAAGCGTTGTTCAATTTGCAGCGCAAATGACGCGCGATTGGGCAGGCCAGTTAACGAGTCTTTAAGCGCACTGTCGCGGAGCCGGTCTGCTTGCTGGCGGCGGCGGAACACCCCCCCAATTTGCAAGCCAGCTTGCATCAGCACATCAAGCAATTCGGGCTCTGGTGCTCGCTCATCCATTGAGAAAAATTCCAGCAAGGCCAGCAATTCCCGCCCGGAAACAATGGGGACGGTCAACATCGCCTTAAAACTCGCCTGTCTTGCTAGAACAGCGCGTGCAAAGCCGCGAAGGCGGTCAATCCCGGGTGTCCAAATCGGCACATGGTCAACGCCCTTGAGGCCAATGGTCCTTGGGATGAAGCCAGGATCGGGGGGCGTAAGCCGGATTTCTTGCGACGCTTTGATAAAGTCTTCGGCAGAGGCGCAGGTGGAGGCGTGCCAAATATTGGCGGGGCGCAAGAGTTTTGGGTTTGTGGCATCAGGAACCAGAACATTGCCAAAGGCGTAGCCCAGCGAGGTGCAGATATCGCGAATGGCGCGCCGCATCACTTCTTGCGGCTCTTCAACTTCATTTGCGAGAATTGCGATCTTGTTCAGCAACTCAATGCGTGACCGACAGGTGCTCAAATCGCGCAAACCGCGCTCGGCCAATTTTTCGGCTTCGAGACGGGCCTGCTTCTCGCGCGCCAATTGGCGTTGTGCTTGCTGAAGCCGGGCATCAGGTCCTGCGTCGCGTGTCTGCCAAGTTTGAGTGCTGGCAAGCCGGTTCATCTTGGCCAAACCACTTCCATGCGGCAGGCGCCATCGCCTCGGTGGGCGCATTCAGGGTGTGTCACCTCTACCTCCTCACCAAAGTAAAGCGCCACGCCTTGGATCAGCCCTTGTGCCAGTCCGCACAGCTTTCGGGGCGAGCTATAGCCAATGCGCAACATGTCCGGCGCAATCGCAAAGCGGAAATGGGGGCAGCCTGCTCCTGCATAAAGTTTGCGGACTTCAGCCTGCACAATGCGATTGAGGGAAAGAAGAAAGGTGCGACTGTCCGAGATCCCCTCCAGTATCGCGGGATAACGGTCTGCCATTCGGGCAAAGGCAGCTTCGCCAAAGGCAATCAGCATTTGCTCCCGGTCGCGGTTGGTAAAGCTGCCTGCTGTATCAATCAGTTTGAAGAAATCGGCATCGGGATAATCGCCAAGAGCAGCATAGACGCCACTGGCGCCAGTCGCTGTGAGCAAGTCATCCCAGGCGTCCGGCCCATAGGCCTCACCCAGCACGTCCTCCAACAGATTGAACATGATGCCCTTCACGCAAGCCCATCCTTGGTTGCATCTCCACCGGCTCCTGCCGGTTTTCCCCAATAAAACGGCTGCCCTAACAAAAGATTTATACCGCCTGGCCTTTCCTCTTGCGGCCTGAGCGACTATCTTGTGCCCATCCCCGGGGAGCCAGCTTTGGCTGAGAGGTGTGGGTAGGCGCCACACGACCCGCTGAACCTGATCCGGCTAACACCGGCGGAGGGAGCGGAGCGCGCCATGATCCAACAGGCGCACGCCAACCGCTTTCTTCGACTATGAATTTGAGGAGATGAGCTGTGGCAGATATTTCGGCGCGCACGGAAATTGGTGTGACAACAGGCCCGATCCGTGGATCGAAGAAGATTTACGTTGGTCCGCACCGCGTGGCGATGCGCGAAATCCATCTTGCACCTGGCTCTGGGGAAGCGCCGGTGCGCGTTTACGATACGTCCGGCCCCTATACAGATCCTAATGCCATTATTGATATCGCGGCCGGCTTGCCTGAAATCCGCCGCGATTGGATCCGCAGCCGTGGTGATGTGGAAGAAGTTACCCAGCGCGAAGTGCGTCCTGAGGATAATGGCCAGCTTGGGCCTGATCGGTCAGGTGGGGTGCCGCCTTTCCCGAATGTCCGTAAGCAGGTGTTGCGTGCAAAGCCGGGGATGAATGTTTCCCAAATGCACTATGCCCGGCGCGGCATCATCACGCCGGAAATGGAATATGTGGCCGAACGCGAAAATCTGGGCCGGGAACGCCTGCGCGAATATATCCGCGATGGCGAAAGCTTTGGCGCTGCCATTCCTGATTATGTGACGCCTGAATTTGTGCGCGATGAAATTGCGCGTGGCCGAGCGATCATCCCCAATAATATCAACCACCCGGAAAGCGAGCCAATGGCCATTGGCCGCAATTTTCTGGTGAAGATCAATGCCAATATCGGCAATTCAGCTGTTGCATCGGACGTTGCGACTGAAGTCGACAAGATGGTCTGGGCGATCCGCTGGGGCGCGGACACAGTGATGGACCTGTCGACGGGCCGCAACATCCATGACACGCGCGAATGGATCTTACGCAATTCCCCCGTGCCGATTGGGACTGTGCCAATTTATCAGGCGCTCGAAAAAGTCGGCGGCGTTGCCGAAGATCTGACATGGGAAGTGTTCCGCGATACGCTGATTGAACAGGCAGAACAGGGCGTAGATTATTTCACTATCCATGCCGGCGTGCGCCTCGCTTATGTTCCGCTGGCTGCCAAGCGCGTGACGGGCATTGTGTCGCGCGGCGGCTCAATCATGGCGAAATGGTGCCTCGCGCATCATAAGGAAAGCTTCCTTTACGAACATTTCGATGAAATCACGGAGATCATGAAGGCCTATGACATCGCCTATTCGCTGGGCGATGGCCTGCGTCCTGGCTCGATTGCTGATGCCAATGATGAAGCGCAATTTGCTGAACTCTATACACTGGGTGAACTCACCAAGCGCGCTTGGGAACAGGATGTTCAGGTGATGATCGAAGGGCCTGGCCATGTGCCGATGCACAAGATCAAAGAGAATATGGACAAGCAACTTGCTGCCTGTGGCGAAGCGCCTTTCTATACGCTTGGGCCGCTGACGACCGATATTGCGCCGGGCTATGACCATATCACCAGCGGCATCGGGGCGGCGATGATTGGGTGGTATGGCACCGCGATGCTCTGCTATGTCACACCCAAAGAGCATCTGGGCTTACCGGATCGCGATGACGTGAAAGTGGGTGTCGTTACCTATAAGCTTGCCGCCCATGCCGCTGATTTGGCCAAGGGCCACCCAGCGGCCAAGGTCCGTGATGACGCTCTGTCCCGTGCGCGGTTTGAGTTCCGCTGGCG
>JBEEOY010000013.1:0-7046 GCA_041191345.1 Pseudomonadota bacterium | reverse complement strand
GCGCAAAAGGCGCGCGCTTCGGCTTCCAGATCCGCCCGCGGGACGACCTTTTCAACTGCACCCAAGCGATAGGCTTCCTGCACCGGGATATTGCCCCCCGTGAAAAAGGCAGCGCGCACTTTGTGCAGCGGCAACATGCGTGACAAATGGCTTGCCCCACCCATTGCCCCGCGATCAACTTCGGGCAGAGAGAAATAGGCATCGTCTGCCGCGATAATGGTGTCGCTGGCGCCGCAAATGCCAATGCCGCCGCCAATCACAAATTTATGGACGGCACTCACCACGGGCACTTCAGCATCACGAATGGCTTTGAAGGTCAGATAATTGCCGCGATTGAGAACGGTAATCCGCTCGGGATGCGCCTGCATTTCCTTAATGTCGACGCCGCCGCAAAAGCCCCGGCCTTCCGCGCGGATCAGCACGCAATTCACATCCTCACGCCGCGCGGCATTGGTGATAATCTCGGGGATCGACAGCCAAGTTTCGCTGTCAAAGGCGTTGACCGGCGGCACATCAAAAACGATTTCCGCAATGCGGTCTTGCACGGTGCATGTAATGGGCATGGGTTATTTCCCTGCTGTCAGCGCGGCAATGCGCGCGCGCGCTTCGGTTTCAATATCGGCCAATAATTTGGCGCAGCTCGGCAAATCTTTCAGGCGCCCTGCGACAACGCCCGTCGCCATCAAGCCATGCTCGGCATCGCCGGACACAACCGCCCGCTGGATCATCATGGGTGCAGCAGCGGCCATCATGGCTTGCGCCAAAGGCATTTCGCCATGCGCCGTCATGCTGCGCGCAGTGGAGATCACTTGCCCCCAGCTCATGCCCGATTGGCGCTTCATCTCCAGCCCCGCCTCAACAGCGCGCAGCCACATGGCGAGCGTGCCCGAGGCTTCGATGCGCTTCAGAAGCGGGTTCAAAATCATCCGTTGGGGAATGCCGTCCACCTTGGTGGAGACAGCAATATCGCCCGTGCCGGCCTTCACATAAGCGGCCTTAGGCGCTTGTGGCACTGGGCTTTCTGCTGTCATCAAAAAGCGCGTGCCCATGGCAATGCCCACCGCGCCATAAGCCAAGGCAGCCGCAAGGCCGCGCCCATCGCCAAAACCACCTGCGGCGACAACTGGCACATCGACGGCATCCAACACCTGCGGCAGCAGAACCGTGGTCGGCACGGCGCCCGTATGGCCGCCACCTTCCCCGCCCTGCACAGTCACCATCTCACAGCCCAGCTGCACCATCTTCTCGGCGTGCTTCACGGCACCAACCGTTGGGATGCAGAGGATGCCGGCATCGCGGAACCGGCCAATCATCTTAGCATCCGGCCCACGCCCAAAGCTGACTGCGCGAACGCGATCTTTATGGGCCAAAATCAGCTCGACAATCTCTGCCGCACCGGGCTGAAAACTATGGAAATTCACGCCGAAATTATGCGTCGTCAAATCCCGCAACCGGGCAATTTCCTCACCCGCTTCTTTGGGCGTCATCACCGCGCAGGCCAAAAAGCCAAAGGCCCCGGCATTGCTGGAGGCCGCCACCAGCTCGGGCTTTGCCACCCAGCCCATAGCGGTCTGGATCACCGGCAAGCGGCAGCCCAGTCGCTCGGTCAGCGCAGTTGCGAGAACATCCGTCATCAGGCCTTTTTGGCCTCCGCCTTATTCGAGGACGCCGCAGATTTACCGCTGACCCCACCAATGGAATCGCCTGTCACCAAATCATTCTGCGCATGGGCAAAATGGTGCATGTGGAAGACAGCATCCATGGCCGCACGCTTGCCGCGCAGTTCTTCCACATGGTTGATGGCTTGCTTGGTTAGCCAATTGCCCAGACGGCCTTGGCCCGCGAGCTTCTTGGCCCAAGTTTCAGTCGCGGCACGCAGCTCATCGCGAGGGACAACCTTGTTGATCATGCCAAAGGAATAAGCGCGCTCAGCACTCATCCGCTCACCCAGCAGCAGAAATTCCTTCGCGACGCGCGGCGGCAGTTCATAAGCATGGGCGAAATATTCCACGCCCGGAATGCCCATCAGCGGATTGACCGGATCTTGGAAAAACGCATCTTCCGACGCCACAATCAAATCGCAGACCCAAGCGAGCATCAGCCCGCCGGCAATGCACGCGCCCTGCACCATCGCAATGGTGGGCTTCGGGATGTCGCGCCAGCGGCGGCACATGCCCAAATATTGCTCTTGCTCACGCGTGTAGAGCAATTCAGCTGCTGGCTTGTTGATATGCGGCGGGATCATCAAGCGATTGTCAAAATGCTTGTGCAAGTCACGCCCCGGCGTGCCAATGTCATGCCCGGCGGAGAAATGCTTGCCATTGCCAGCCAACACGATGCAGCGCACGTCATCATCCTGCACCGCGCGGTTAAAGGCATCGTCCAGCGCATAGGTCATCTGCCCATTTTGCGCATTGTTAAAGCCCGGCCGATCCATTGTGATCCAAGCGACATTGTCCACCACCTCGTACAGAACAGGGGTGTCAGTCTCGTAGTTAATGTCGACTTGCTTTGGCGTGACAAGATCGCTCATGATCGGCCTCTCCTCAATTCGCCCGAATGGCGGGCGGATTATCTTTGATAACGCTGGCGCGGATATTGTGTGGGTCCAGCTGGGCGATGATGGCCAGCGCCTCGGCATCGGGCAATGGCGTCTCAGTCAACGCACCTTTTTCTAATGGAAACCCTGTCGCGGCCTGAACTTCGTCAAACGTCACGCCGGGGTGGAGCGAAACAACGCGGATCGCATTGTTCGTGCCGCCAAAATCCATGACGCACAAATTGGTGACAATCACGCGCAGATCGACGCCGGAATAATTGCCGCCGGGCACGCGCTTGGCGGGGTTATAGCCCACGCCCGAGACCATATCGACTTCGCCTTCCACAAAGACGCGCGCCGTGTGCGCCGGGAAGAAAAAGCTGTTGGGGTGGTAAATGGTGTTGCCCGGAAAACCACGTACGCCCAGCATCTGGGTCTTGGGCTGCTTATGCGTGCCGCCCAATTGCGAGAGGTTAATCTGCCCAAAACGGTCAATCTGCGTTGGCGTCACCATGGCATGGCGGCGTCCTGACCACACTGCGCTGTCAAAGAAGCGCGAGAAGGGCAAATAGCCCGCAAATTTGGGCTTATACTCGCCGCGCGGCCCCAAAGGCACAGGCTGTTCAACCAGATAGGCTTCGCCATCAGTCATCATCAGCTCAGGCGTGTGCGTCAGCTTGGCGAGGCTCGCGGCCAAGCGCGGCACTGGCCCAACGCCTGTGGCGACAACTTCTCCATTGTTCCGAAAAGCTTCGGAGGCGGCAAAAATGCAGAGTTCTGCAAGGGTTACGTCAGTCATCAGAAAATCGGCAACGGCAGAGCCGCAACCGCCTCCTTTCCGCCTACGGAGTTAAGATAATCGGCCTCAGTCTTGCCGACAAAACGGTCTGCGACAGCCGCCCAATCGCCGGGGTCTTTCGCCGCATCAGCATAGGCCTTGAAGGCCTTCATATCCCAGCCATAGCTGGGCGGCATTGAGCTTGGGTGCGCGCCACAGGGCATTTCAACAACGCCCGTGACAAAACAGCGTTCAAAGATATTGGCTTGCGCTTGATCAGGATAATGGTCTTCCATCCGGTCGACCAATTCTTCGCAGCTCACAAAGGTCTTGGCAGCTGCCTTCGCAAACCATTCATCATAATAGACGTCCGGCCCAAAGAGATGAACATTGCCGCGCCAGTCAGACCGATTGACGTGCAGCAAAGCCGCATCCAGCTTCAAGGCAAGCATGGCAATCAGCGTTTCGCCATCGGCATAGGGCGATGTGACTGTTTTTAGCCCACCAAGCGCCGCCAGATCCGTGCCTAAGCCAACGCGTGTCGGCAGGAAGGGAACGCCAAAAGCCGCGGCCTTCAGACCCCATTGGAACATGCCTTCATCGAGTTCCAGCACGTCAATCTGCCCGGCTTCACGCGCCTTACGGAACCACGGCTCCAGCGGAATGGCATCCAGCGAAACAAAGGCGAAGACGAGCTTCTTTACCTTGCCCGCCGCACACAGCATGCCAACATCTGCACCGCCATAGGCAACGATGGTGAGATCTTTCAGGTCAGAGCGCAGAATTTCACGCACCAAGGCCATCGGCTTACGCCGGGGGCCCCAGCCGCCAATGCCCAGCGTCATGCCATCGTGCAATTGGCTGACAATGTCAGCCGCAGTCATCCGTTTATCAAGCATTCGCCTGTGCTTCCTTCATGGCCTTTTGCCAGGCCCATTCATGGCCCCAAATGCTGATCGCCTCATGCTTGGTGGTCTGCCAATTCGCGGGATCAATCACGAGGCTGTCGCAGCCAATTTCCAAATCAAACCCGCCCGGCGTCTGGACATAAAAGCCCACCGTCTCATCATTGACATGACGGCCGAGCGACGCGCTTTCGGGATAGCCCAGTGCCTTCATCCGGTCATGCGCTTTGCCGACTTCAGTCAGATTGGGATATTCCAGCATGACATGGACAGCGCCTGACGGCGGCACTGGCCCCTCACCCACGGCGATGCTGTGGTGGCGGCCATTGTCTGCGTGCATAAAGGCAAATCCCATGGAGGGGCCATCTGGCCCCATCAAGTTAAAGCGCGGCATATCCGTTTCATGGAAGCCGACAACATCGCGCAAAAAGCCAATGGTTTCGTCAAAATTGGGGGCCGAGAACACGGCATGGCCCATGCCCATATTCCCCGTGACGAAATTGGGCACGCCCAGCGGTGAGACGAAAGGCTCTGCCGCGCTACCGCGCCCATAATAAAATTCTAGCCCATTGCCTGCAGGGTCAGAGGTACGAAAACCCGCTGCCACATGGCGCAAGCCCGCCTCTTGGGCCGTCAGCGGCGCGACTGGGCGGCCTGCTGCGGCAACAGCCTGCTGCAAGGCAGCCAAGGCAGCGGCATCAGCCACTTCATAGCCAGCGGCCTGAAACCAATCCCGGCCCGACTTTTCAATGCGGAAGCGGAAAGGGGCTTCATCAATGCGGTATTGCGCCGCGCCATCGGCTGCATCTGCTGCACGCATCACGCCTGCAACCTGCGTCAAAAATTCATCCCATTTATCTGGTTGTGTCGTTTCAATGACGACATAGCCAAGTGCCTTAATCCCCATCGGCCTTAGCCTCCCTTCACAAGATCAAGAAAATAGGGCCGTTCACCACCGCCATCGACTTGAAGGCGGGCCCCGCTGACCCATTGCGCGTCCTCTGAACTCAGCCAGAGCACGGCTCCAGCCAAATCATCCCCCGTCCCCATGCGCCCCAGCGGCATGGATTGACCCACAGCAGCCTGCGCTGCAGCATCGCCATAGGTCGCCTCGGCATTCTCCGTTGTCATCAACCCCGCGATGATCGCATTGACGCGGATCGCATCGCGGCCCCATTCCTGCGCCAGACTTTGTGTCATGTTAATCAGGCCGGCCTTCGCCATGCCATAAATCGTCGTGCCGGGAGACGGCCGCGCGCCTGAGACGCTGGCGATATTGATGATGCTGCCGCCCTTTTGCGCCGCCATATGCGGGTAAGCCGCCTGGGCCATGTACAGAGGCCCAACCATGTTGAGCTTTAAAATGGCATCCACGAAGCGCGGGCTGGCCTCTGCCACTGCGCTGGCAGGCGATCCGCCCGCATTGTTCACCAGAATATCAAGCCGACCATGCTGGGCCACGACAGCATCCACAAAGGCCTTGGCCTGTTCTGCATCACGGACATCTGCTTGGTAAAAGCTTATCCCAGCTGGCAAATCATCCGGCGCAGACCGGCCGCAGACAGCAACAGCACAGCCCGCTTCTGCCAGCCGGGCTGCAATTTGCCGGCCCAGACCGCGCGTGCCGCCCGTGACAATCGCCACCTTGCCGCTGAAATCATATGTCACTTGGTGCGCCAACTACTCTATAATCCTCTCAAAGCAGCAATGCTGAATCACGCCATACTTGCCAATAAATTACGCATTATCGCCTAGACACCCGGAATTCAATTGACGATTTGCGTATTAGATGACAAAAAAAATTACGAATGCCCTCATCGACTGGAGAGAGCGAGTCGGGCCAGATAAGGAGGAGGTTGTCAGACCATGGCTACCGTAGTTTCGATGAAGTCGCGCGCCGGCGACATCCCGACGCCCCAAGAGCTGGTTGATCGCGCACGCGCGATGATGCCGACGCTTAAGGCGCGGGCGCGCCAGTGCACTAAGGATTATAACGTTCCTGCAGAAACCATTGCCGAAATGAAGGCAGCTGGTTTCTTCAAGATCCTCCAGCCAAAGCGTTGGGGCGGCTATGAAATGCACCCGAACGTATTCTTCGATGTGCAAAAGCTGCTGGCAGAAGGCTGCATGTCCACGGGTTGGATGTATGGCGTTGTTGGCTGCCACCCCTATGAGCTGGCTCTCTTCCATGATGAAGCGCAAGCCGAAGTCTGGGGCGAGAATAGCGATATGCTCGTTTCCTCGACCTATCAGCCTGTGGGCAAGGTCGAGCCGACAGAAGGCGGTTTTTATCTGTCTGGCCGCTGGGGCTTCTCAACTGGCTCGCTCCATTGTGGCTGGGTGCTGCTGGGCGCACTGGTTCCGCCGCAGGAAGAAGGCGGCGCGCCAGATATGCGGACCTTCCTTCTGCCGCGCAGTGATTATCAGATCATTGAAGGCACTTGGGACACTTTTGGCCTGCAAGGCACGGGCAGCTTTGACATTGTGGTCGATCGTGCTTTCGTGCCTGATTATCGCACGCACCGGGCCGTTGATGGCTTTATGTGCAACAATCCCGGGCAAGCTGCCAATGATGGCCCGCTTTACAGCCTGCCTTGGGCGCAAGTTTTTGTCCGCTCAGTCTCAACCGCGGCCTTTGGTGGCGCACGCGCTGCTGTGAACGCGGCGATGAAGATCATGCAAGATCGCGTTTCGACCAACACTGGCAAGGCCTCTAAGGCAGACCCGATGTTGCACGCCGCGATTGCCAAGGCTCATGCGCAGATCTTGGAAATGGAACTGACGCTGAAGACAAGCTTTGAAGATCTGATGCATTATGCCGAAT
>JBEEOY010000012.1:0-11974 GCA_041191345.1 Pseudomonadota bacterium | reverse complement strand
GCCTACCGCTCTGGCTTTGAGACGCTTGTGACTGCTGACATTTACTTTGCGCTTAACACTCCGGCGCGCATGGCCGTGATGCTGGGGCATATCTTTGCTCTAACCGCACTGATTGGCGCGGCGAATGCCTCTGATCTTTGGTTGGCGCGTGTGGCAGCTGCCGGGCGCATGGCATTTTCCAACTACATCCTCACCTCACTCCTCATGACGACATTATTCTACGGCTATGGCTTTGGCCTTTATGGTCAAGTGTCACGGGCGCAGGCGTATTTGGCCGTCCCGTTCGTTTGGGCCGTGATGCTCATCTGGTCACCCATGTGGCTCCGCCATTTTGCCTATGGGCCGCTGGAGTGGCTGTGGCGCAGCTTGGCACGCGGTTCTCGGCAGCCCTTTCGGCTCAGCTCAAGCTAACCCGCCCGCCAGCATGGCGCTCCAAGCGGCCTGCCAAATCAAGCTCCAACAACAGCATATGCACAACGCCAACAGGCAGGCCTGATTGCCGCACCAGTTCATCAACTAAAACCGGAACCGGCGATAACAGACTGATGATGATTTGTCGGGCAAAGTCATCTGGATGAACAGCCTCTCTTGGCTCTTCTATTGTTGAGACTCCTCGTGGAAGATGACTATCAAATATCTGAATTTGTTCAATTATATCTGTAGCAGCCTGAACAAGAATGGCCCCCTCGCGGATCAATTGGTTGCACCCCTGGGCGCGCGGATCAAGCGGAGAGCCCGGAACAGCCATGACATCGCGCCCTGCTTCTGCTGCCAATCTTGCAGTGATGAGCGAGCCTGATTTCGGGGCCGCCTCGACAACCACAGTCCCCCGCGCCAAGCCTGCGATAATCCGGTTGCGTGCTGGAAAATGCCGGGCAAGTGGCTCACGCCCCGGCGGATATTCCGTCAATATCAAGCCAGAAACGGCCATTTTTTCTTGCAGTTCCGCATTTTCAGGCGGGTAAGCGATGTTTATACCATTGGCGATCACGCCAATTGTTCCGCTGTCCAGCGCGCCAATATGCGCCTGCGTATCAATGCCCCGCGCGAGGCCCGAAACAATGACAATGCCTTGTCTCGCCAAATCAGCTGCAAGGCCGCGGGCAAATCGGCACGCAGCTGCAGACGCATTGCGCGCACCAACTAATGCAACGCTGGGTTTATGTGCCAATTGAGTATCACCGCGCGCAATCAAGGCCGGCGGTGCGCCCTCCATTTCCCGCAATAAGGGAGGATAATCTTTGTCGTCCAAAAAGATATGACGTGCCCCAAGATCTTCGACACGCGTTATCTCAGCGCGCACCTCAGCCTCTGTCGCCATTCGGGGCGGTGATCCTCCCCCCGCGCCGCCAATTGGGGTAGCGCCTCCAAAGCCGCAGCAGCCGTCCCAAATCTCTGGATAAGCTGAACATAAGAGACAGGACCAATTTTTGCCGAACGGATGAGCCGGAGTTTATCCAGCCGATCCTGCTCGGCCCTCGTCATGCCGATTTTTGCCCTATGCGCGGTTCAGTGCCAGCGAGAAGCCGTCGGATATTGGCTTCATGCTTCCACAACACAGCAAGCGCCAAAACCAAGAGCAGGATAGAAAGATGTGTGCTTCCAAGAGCATAGGCCGCGATTGGGGCTGATACTGCAGCAACCATCCCGCCAACTGAGGAAATACGGCTCACTGCCATCCCCCCCAGCCAAACAAGCGCAAAAATCAGACCGACGCGCCAATCCAGAATGAGACACAGACCCAACAGCGTGGCCACGCCCTTCCCCCCCTTAAACTGCAGCCAGACGGGATAAAGATGGCCAAAAAACGCGCCTGCCGCAGCAATAAGCTCAAGCTCAGACCCTGAGGGTGACGCCATGGCCCGCGCGATTAGCACGGCCGCCACACCTTTTAGCGCATCCAAAATAAGAGTTGCGGCAGCCAAGCCTTTGCGGCCTGTGCGCAGCACATTGGTCGCACCAATATTGCCAGACCCAATTTGCCGAATATCCCCCGCACCAAAGGCCCGGGTGAGCACCATGCCAAAAGGAATGGAGCCCAGAAGATAGCCGAGGAACAGCGCCGCAAAGGGCCAAATCCATAATGGCATCGACACCCCTCCAGTTGATGCTTGCCTGTTTCTAGGGTTTGATAGAGCGAGCATTTATGCAAGGGCAAGCAATAATGAGCGACACTCGTCCCATATTGGTCTTCGATTCCGGCGTTGGCGGCCTTTCTGTGCTGGCCCATATTCGCCGCGCTCTGCCGCAGGCCCCCATTGCCTATGCCGCCGATAATGCGGGCTATCCTTATGGAACAAAAAGCGAAGCTGAAATTGCATCGCGTGTCCCGGCGCTGCTGGGCCGGCTGGCCGAACGCTACCACCCCCGGCTCGTGGTGATTGCCTGCAACACAGCCTCAACTATTGCGTTGCCCTATGTCCGTTCGGCGCTGGACCTGCCAATTGTTGGGACGGTGCCTGCGGTGAAGCCAGCTGCTGCGCAATCCAAGACTCGCACCATTGGCGTGCTGGGAACCGAAGCAACTGTGCGGCAGCCCTATGTTGATCGGCTGGTGGATGAATTCGCTTCAGATTGCAGGGTGATCCGGCACGGATCTTCAGAACTGGTTGATTTGGCTGAAGCAAAGTTGCGAGGGAAAATGCCTCAGCCCGCGGCAATACAGGCAGCTTTGTCAGGCCTTTTCACGCAGCCCGGCGGGGCAGAGATTGATGCGATTGTTTTATCTTGCACGCATTTCCCACTCTTGGCGGACGAGATTCGCGCCGTTGCTGGACCAAAAGTACATTTGGTTGAGTCTGGTGAAGGTATTGCAAGGCGCACTGCCTTCCTTTGCGCAAGGGACACATGGCCCGAATCCGCCTCGGGTCGCGCCATTTTCACAGGCCGCGGCGGCGATGTCGAAGCTTTGGCCCCTGCCCTTCCAAATTTTGGCCTGACCCAAATCGACTATTTATAGGAGTGCCTATGCCGCTCAGTGCCGAACAATTATTGGAACGCTTTAACGCGCGCCAACCGCCAACAGGCCGCTTGTTCAATATGCAGGTATTGGCCGTTGATGTAGAGGCCCAAAGCGTTCGGATGTCTTTTGAGCCGGGCGAGAGTTTAACGAACCCACGCGGCACAATTCAGGGCGGAATTGTGACAGCAATGCTTGATGATTGCGCAGCCTATGCCGGCATTATTGCCCTTGGCGAGCCCGGATTTATTGCCTCGCTGGAAGTGAAAACCAGTTTCCTCGCGCCTGCCTATCCCGGCTTGCTTTATGGGGAAGGTCGTTGCCTCAAAATGGGACGATCTTCCTGCTTCCTTGAGGCAGATTTGCGCGATGCCGATGGCAAATTGCTTGCAAGGCTCACCAGCGCCGCTGTGCCCCTGCGATCAACGCAAACCCCCAAGCTGATTGACGCCCCGAATATAAACTAAAGCGATCTTGGCTTTGTTTGCCATTTTTGCGAAACGTTCGCGCTGGAAAGTTCCAAACCAAGCGCTTATGTGGCGCTGAAATTCGTGCGCAGGATTTGCCCGTGGACTATAGTAAAGTTTTCAATGCCGCGATTGACCGTCTTCACGAAGAAGGCCGCTACCGCGTGTTTATTGACATTCTGCGCAACAAGGGCGCCTTTCCGAATGCGCGCTGCTTTGCGGGGCATAATGGCCCCAAACCAATCACCGTTTGGTGCTCCAATGATTATCTTGGCATGGGCCAGCACCCCAAGGTGATTGCCGCAATGGAAGAAGCGCTGCACGATGTTGGCGCAGGATCTGGCGGCACACGTAATATTGGCGGCAACACGCATTATCACGTCGATCTAGAAGCAGAATTGGCGGATCTTCACGGTAAAGAAGCAGCCCTGCTTTTCACGTCAGGCTATATCTCAAACGAAGCCACACTCTCGACGTTGGGCAAGATCTTGCCGGGTTGCATCATCTTTTCCGACGAATTGAACCATGCATCGATGATTGCTGGGATCCGTAATTCTGGCTGCGATAAGCGCGTTTGGCGCCATAATGACCTCGCCCATCTCGAAGAGCTTCTGGAGGCGGAAGATCCGTCTGCGCCAAAGCTAATCGCGTTTGAGAGCGTCTATTCCATGGATGGCGATGTCGCTCCAATTGCCGAAATTTGTGATCTTGCAGACAAATATAACGCGATCACCTATTGCGACGAAGTGCATGCTGTTGGCATGTATGGCCCGCGCGGCGGCGGCATTTCTGATCGTGATGAAGTTGCCAATCGGGTGACCATCATCGAAGGAACTCTGGGCAAAGCCTTTGGCGTTATGGGCGGCTATATTGCCGCGGATCAAGTCATTGTGGACGTCATCCGGTCTTACGCACCCGGCTTTATCTTCACCACATCGCTGTCCCCCGTTCTGGTTGCCGGCGTCCTCGCCAGCGTGCGCCATTTGAAGGCGTCCTCAGAAGAACGCGATGCCCAGCATGCAGCGGCAGCCTTCCTAAAGAAAAGCTTTGCAGATGCTGGCCTTCCCGTCATGCCCAGCGTCACGCACATTGTGCCGCTGATGATTGGTGACCCCGTAAAGGCAAAGCGGATCAGCGACATTCTGCTTGCTGAATATGGCGTTTACGTGCAGCCAATCAATTTCCCGACTGTTCCGCGTGGGACAGAGCGGCTGCGTTTCACGCCCGGGCCCAACCATACCGAAGCGATGATGACTGACCTCACATCAGCTTTGTGTGAAATTTGGGAACGCATGGAGATGAAAAAGGCCGCCTAAGCGCTGCTATTTCCGTCCAAATAGCTTTTCGATATCGCCGTGCGCCAGCTTGATCCATGTCGGGCGACCATGGTTGCATTGCCCTGAATGGGGCGTAACCTCCATTTCGCGCAGCAGCGCGTTCATTTCAGCGACAGAGAGCACACGCCCCGCGCGGACCGAGCCGTGACACGCCATAGTTCCAGCCACAGCATCAAGCTTTTCTTTCAGCGATAGCGCCTGATCATAGGCCGCCAATTCATCGGCCAAATCAGCTACAAGTCCCTTCACATCACCATTGCCCAGCAAGGCCGGCATGGCGCGCACAAGCACCGCATTGGGGCCGAAGCGTTCTAGATCTAGCCCCAGTTCAGCCAATTCCTCCAAACGTGCTTCCAGCCGATCACAGGCAGGCTCATCCAATTCAACCACTTCGGGCAACAGCAGGGCTTGCGCGGCGACTTTGCCCCCGTCCAACGCACGGCGCATGCGCTCTAACACCAAGCGCTCATGCGCGGCGTGTTGATCCACAATCACCAACCCGTCTTCAGCTTCGGCAACAATATAGGTTTTGGCCACTTGCCCGCGTGCCACGCCCAAAGGATAGCTCGTGGTTTCTGGCGGCGGCGCAAAAGCTGGCTCGGCGCGTGCAGCGGGCGGCGGGTTAAAATTTGGTCGTCGATCGGCAAGGCTGGTCTGTGTCCAAAAACTTGGCGATGCGCCACTTGGGAGAGCGCCTGACGGTGCGACCGGTTCAGCCTGCCACAGCGCCTGCGTATTCAACGCAACGGGCTGGGCGCTGCGATGCCCTGCCGCTTCCAAAGCCCGTCGCAACCCCGAGACAATCATTCCGCGTACCAAGGCGGGGTCACGAAAGCGCACTTCCGTTTTTGCGGGGTGGACGTTCACATCCACCTCAGTCGGTGGCAAATCAAGGAAAAGCGCCACGACAGGGTGCCGGTCGCGCGCCAAGAAATCCGCATAGGCCCCGCGCACTGCACCAATGAGCAGCCGGTCTTTCACAGGTCGGCCATTCACGAACAGATATTGATGGTCGGCTACGCCTCGGTTGAACGTCGGGATGCCTGCAACTCCGCCCAAAACATAGGACTCACGCACCAGATCGACGGCAACGCTATTGTCTGCCAAGTCCTTATCCGTCAGCGCCGCCACACGTTCGGGCCGCGATTGGCCGGGTGGAACTGACATGGCTCGCCGCCCATCATGATCCAGCGAAAAGCCAATATCTGGCCGCGCCATAGCGAGCCGCTTCACGACATCTAAGGCCGCTGCATATTCCGACCTTGGGGAACGCAAAAACTTCCGCCGCGCGGGCACTTGAGAAAATAAGGATTCAACGCGAATTCGCGTGCCCGGCGGCAAAGCTGCGGGCCCTTCTTCCACCATTCGGCCATTATCGACCACGCGTCGCCAGCCATCGGCACCGCGCACCCGGCTCTCCAGTGTTAACCGCGCAACACTCGCAATGCTGGGCAGGGCTTCTCCACGAAAGCCCATGGTCGCGACATTCTCAATATCATCATTGGGGAGTTTGGAAGTTGCGTGGCGTTCTAACGCTAGCGCCATCTCTGGCGCAGTCATGCCGCAACCATCATCGACGACGTCAATCAAATCTGTCCCGCCATTGGACAAGCGCACATCGATTCGGGTTGCCCCTGCGTCGATCGCGTTTTCGACCAACTCCTTGAGTGCGCTGGCTGGGCGTTCGACGACTTCCCCCGCCGCAATCCGGTTGACAAGATGTTCTGGCAGACGGCGTATTGACATGCAGTGCGCTCTACAGCATCGCAGGCAATTCCGCGACCTGCCGGGGAGACAATTAGTCGACTTTCTTGTGGGTTGTCGGGTAAAGGCCCGAGACCCGGCCCCGTGACCGGCTTAGCTAACAGGATTCAGAGCCAAATGTTGTTTTCCCGCCTGTTCAAGATGATGTCCCAGGACATGGCAATCGACCTCGGCACCGCGAACACGATCGTCTATGTGCGCGGCCGCGGCATCGTCCTTAACGAACCCTCAGTGGTTGCTATTGAAACCATTAATGGCGTCAAGAAGGTGAAGGCTGTCGGTGACGACGCCAAGCTGATGATGGGCAAAACGCCCGGCAATATCGAAGCCATTCGCCCCCTGCGGGACGGCGTGATCGCCGACATTGAAGTGGCCGAAGCCATGATTAAGCACTTCATTCACAAGGTGCATGGTCAGCGCAACTTCATGCGCTTCCCAGAAATTGTGATTTGCGTGCCGTCAGGCTCAACCTCTGTGGAACGCCGCGCCATCCGGGATGCAGCTTCCAACGCTGGCGCCAGCCAAGTCCATTTGATTCTTGAGCCCATGGCAGCAGCCATTGGCGCTGACATGCCCGTCACCGAACCCGTGGGCTCCATGGTCGTCGATATTGGTGGCGGCACGACCGAAGTCGCGGTGCTGTCACTGCGTGGCTTAGCCTATACCACCTCGGTCCGCGTGGGCGGGGATAAGATGGACGAAGCCATCGTCTCTTATGTCCGCCGCAACCATAACCTGCTGATCGGGGAATCCACGGCAGAACGCATCAAGCAAGAAGTGGGCGTTGCCCGCCCGCCTGCTGACGGCATTGGCAAGACGATCCATATTAAGGGCCGCGATCTTGTGAATGGCGTGCCCAAGGAAATCACGATCAACCAGGGCCAGATTGCTGAAGCCTTGTCAGAACCCGTCGGCACAATTGTGGAAGGCGTGCGGATTGCGCTGGAAAACACGGCGCCAGAACTGGCGGCAGATATTGTCGATCAAGGTATTGTGCTGACTGGCGGTGGGGCGCTGTTACAAGGTCTGGACGAGGTTTTGCGTGATGAAACCGGCCTCCCAGTGACCGTGGCAGAAGATCCGTTGACCTGCGTTGCGCTGGGAACGGGCCGCGCGCTCGAAGACCCAGCCTTCCGCGGCGTTCTACTGACAGCCTAAGGAGACGCCGAGTATGGCGCCGCCCTCCCCCCGGCGCCCCGGATTTTCGCGCCGGGCCCAGTTCAGCATTTTTGCGTCTTATGTCATTGCCCTGTCGGGCTTGGCAGCGGCGCTTTTGCTTGTTCTGACGGCGCGTTTTGATCCGCAAGGGCATAATGCCTTGCAATCCCTGGCATCCGACATTGCAGCCCCAGCTTCAGGCTTAGGCCGAGACCTCACATTGCGCTTTGCTGAGGCAACAGAAGAGATTAGCGGCTATATTCATGCGGGTAGCAAGAACGCCGCATTATCGCGCGACTTGGCAGCCGCGCAACGCCAAGGGGTAGAAGCAACGGCCCTTCGCGCGGAAAATCAGCGCCTGAAGGCACTCCTGGGCATTGTTGACAAAGATTACGCCCCTATTGCTGCTGCGCGCTTAGTTAGCTCCACAGGGGCCAGCAGCCGACGTTATGCAACTCTGGCTGCGGGATCGACTCAAGGCATTGCCAATGGCCAACCCGTTGTTGGCCCAGAAGGCCTAGTTGGCAGAATTGTTGCCGTTGGCCGTCAATCCGCTCGGGTTTTGCTGATTGTGGATGCAGCCAATGTTACGCCCGTTAAACGGGCAAGTGATGGCACCCCGGCTTTGGCCATTGGCAATGGCGATGGCCGACTGACGCTGCGTCCTTTATCTGGCGGGAGCAGCCCTTTCCGGGCGGGGGATGTGTTTATCACGTCTGGTTCAGGGGGCATTTATCGGCCCAACATTCCTGTGGCACAGGCGCTGAATTCGAGCCGAGAAGGAACATTGGCTCGGCCAATGGCTGATCCCAATCGGGCTGACTATGTGATCGTCGAGCCGGTTTTTCAGGCCCCAGCCCCAGAGGCGCCGTCCGCCTTTACCACTGAAGGAAAACGCTAATGGCGCGCGGATATGAGCCCCGGCTCAACCGCAAGTCGGCACCCTGGGCGCTGATTGGCATTCCTGCCATCTCAGTTCTGCTCGGCTCGCTGACTGCCCTTCCGCCTAATATTGCCACTTACCCATTTTTACCGCCACTGGGGCTATTGATGCTATTGGCCTGGCGTACTTTGGTGCGCGATTTATGGCCCAGCTGGGTCCCCTTGCTCTTCGGATTTTTTGATGATCTGTTCAGCGGGCAGCCCATGGGATCCGCCATGCTGCTATGGACATCCGTCTTTCTTATTTTGGATATTTTTGATCGCTGGATGATGTGGCGAGACTATAGACAAGACTGGATTATCGCAGGCACATTAATTGCCATTGTGCTGCTGGCCGGATTGGGCATTGCCAATTCGGCAGGGGGTGCCACGCCTGTCATTGTGATCCTGCCACAAATTTTAGCATCCATCCTTGCCTTTCCGCTCGCTGTGCGGGCGTGTGCATGGCTTGATCAATGGCGGTGGCGGCTATGAAGTGGCTGTTGGGCAGCAACCGCCATATAACAGAGGCGCAACAAAGCTTCACCTTTTCCCGCCGCGCTTTTTTTCTCGGCGCCACACAAATTGGCATTGGCACTTTGCTTGCCGCGCGAATGGGGTGGCTGGCCGTTGCTGAGAATGAGAAATATTCACTGCTTGCCGAGAGCAACCGAGTCAATTTGCAGATTTTGCCACCGCGACGTGGATGGATTGTGGATCGCAAAGGCCGGCCAATTGCGCTCAACAAAACTGCATTTCGCGTTGATCTAATTCCGGACCGCCTGATCGATAAAGACGCTGTGATTGGCCAGTTGCAGCAAATCATGCGCTTGACGCCAGAAGACGTCGCACGCGTCCACGCAGATCTTAAAAAAGCCTATGGCTTTCAACCTGTTCCGGTTGCTGAGAATGTTGATTGGGAAACATTTGCCGCTGTCAGCCTGCGAACGCCTGACATGCCGGGCGTTGCCCCAAGCGAGTATTTCACGCGCTTTTACCCGGAAGGGGCAAGTGTTGCACATCTGGTGGGCTATGTCGGCGCGGCCTCTGCTAAAGATTATGAAACCAACCGTGACCCCCTGTTGATCACACCGGGGTTTAAAATCGGCAAAGCGGGCCTTGAGAAAACACAAGAAGCCGTGTTGCGCGGTTCCCCGGGGGCAAAGCGCACAGAAGTTACCGCGCGGGGAAAACTGGTGCGGGATTTGGCAACTCGACCTGACGTGCCAGGCAAGACTGTTAAGCTGACCATAGACGCCGGATTGCAAGACTTTGCAGGAAGACGCCTTGGACTTGAGTCTGGCTCTGCCGTTGTGCTGGATTGCCAGACGGGTGGCATATTGGCCCTCGCCTCAATGCCCGCTTTTGATCCCAACAGCTTTTCTGATGGCATTGGCCGCCTTGAATGGAAAATGCTGCAAGAAGATGATCATATACCCATGCTCAATAAGGCGATGCAGGGTCTTTATCCGCCAGGATCCACAGTTAAGCCAGCAGCAGCACTTGCATTACTGCAAGCTGGGGTAGATCCGGAAGAAGTAGTTGTATGCGATGGGGGCTATAGGTTGGGCAATCGCACCTTCCGCTGCCTTGGCCGACATGGCCCAATGACGATGCGACACGCCTTGATGAAAAGCTGCAATACCTATTTCTATGCGATGGGCCGGCGCATTGGATATGACCGTATTGCCCCGATTGCCCGTCTGCTGGGCATGGGTCAGGAATTTGATTTGCCCATGCCCTCGCAGCGGTACGGCACGGTGCCAGATAGCGCATGGAAAATGCGGAAGTTTGAAAAACCTTGGTCTCAATCAGACACACTAAACGCCACCATCGGCCAAGGCTATGTGCAGGCAAGCCCGCTGCAGCTTGCTGTCCTTGCAGCGCGCATTGCCTCTGGCAAACATCTTGAGCCCTATCTGATCGCGGGACAGCAAAAGCCTGCCCGTCCGCTCGCTATTCCAGCGGAACATCTGGCCATTGTGCGTGACGGCATGGACCTGGTTGTCAATGGCGACGGCACAGCCGTTGCCAGCCGCCTGCCCCTCCCGGACATTCGCATGGCGGGCAAAACGGGCACTGCACAGGTACGCAAAATTGCCGGCGCGCAGCGCGGCCAATCTGGTGCATGGAAGTATCGCGACCATGGGCTGTTTGTCTTTTTCACGCCTGTTGAAGCCCCGCGTTATGCAGGCGCCGTTGTCATCGAACATGGCATGGGGGGTGCAAGAGCAGCGGCACCTGTAGCAAAAAGTATGATGACTTACTTATTTGATCCAGCCCGCGCGATGGAAGAGCTGACTGCGCTTGAGGCCAACTGGGGGGGCGACGTGAACACACGCATGGCGCGCAAGGCTGCTGCGTGGAAATCTGCAGGCAATAGCACCGAGGCCGCAAAAGCAGGCGCGCAAGGCAGTGTGGACGATGCAGAGGTGCGCCAATCCACACAAGAAGGCGCTGCCGCACCTGCGCCCGTCAACCGCGATGCCGCCGCCGCGCCAGAGCCGGAAACTGCAACGAACCCCGCCTCGCCAGCTTCACTGCGGCCGACCACAGCTAATCCACCGACGGGAACGCCACAGCCATGAGCGACAGTGTCATCCCAACAGCTTTGCGGCAATTGCCGTGGCGCCTATTGGTTTTGCTGATTGGCGTGGCCGCTTTTGGTGCCATTGTCCTCTATTCTGCAGCAGGCGGCTCGCCGACACCTTGGGCCACGAGCCACGTTGTGCGCTTTAGCATCTTCCTTGTTATGGCTATGATTATGGCGCGCATTCCCGAAACGACTTATGCGCGACTTGCTGTTCCGGGATATTTCATTGTTCTGGTCTTGCTAATCGGCGTGGAGCTTATTGGTGCTATTGGCGGCGGCAGCCAACGTTGGCTTGATTTAGGCTTTATTCGTCTTCAGCCGTCTGAGTTGATGAAGCTCATGATCGTGCTGGCAACAGCGCGCTTTTATGCAATGCTTCCCGCGGGCGAAATCCGAAAATGGACGGCTATCTGGCCACCCTTGGTGCTGCTGGGCCTTCCCTTTCTGTTAGTTCTTGTGCAGCCAGATTTGGGAACAGCCTTGATGATTGCCACAGGCGGGCTGACCATCATGTTCCTTGCTGGCATTCCGCTACGCCTCTTCATTGGCGCGGGCGTCATTGGTGCAGCCGCTTTGCCGGTGATCTATAGCTTTCTGCATGAATATCAGAAGAAGCGTGTACTGATCTTCCTCAACCCTGAAGCAGACGCACTCGGCGCCGGCTATCATATCACTCAGTCCAAAATCGCTATTGGCTCTGGCGGTCTGTTCGGGAAAGGCTTCCTCAATGGGACGCAGAGCCATCTCGATTATCTGCCAGAAGGCCACACCGATT
>JBEEOY010000011.1:0-10426 GCA_041191345.1 Pseudomonadota bacterium | reverse complement strand
GCGCGGCAACCAGCTGCTCAAACTTGGAAATACGCGCCTTTGACTTGGTCTGACGGCCCTTTGGCCCCTGCCGGATCCAGTCCAGTTCTTCCTTAATGGCTTTTTGGCGACCCGATTCCTCTCGGTCTTCCTGTTCGAGGCGCTTGGCCTTCTTTTCCAAATAGGTCGAATAATTCCCTTCATAGGGGAAATATTTCCCGCGATCGAGTTCGAGGATCCAATCCACAACATTGTCGAGGAAATAGCGGTCGTGCGTGATCATCAGCACCGCGCCCGCATATTCCTTCAGGTGCGTTTCGAGCCATTCGACACTTTCGGCGTCCAAATGGTTGGTCGGTTCGTCAAGCAGCAAGATGGACGGCTTTTGGATCAGCAGGCGCGTCAGCGCGATGCGGCGCTTTTCGCCGCCCGACAGATTTTCAACTGACCAATCAGAGGGCGGGCAGCGCAGCGCCTCCATGGCGATTTCCAGCTGGTTATCGAGCGTCCAGCCATCAACGGCATCAATGCGTTCTTGCAGCGTGCCCATTTCTTCCATCAGCGCATCAAAATCGGCATCAGGCTCACCCATCAGGGCCGAGATTTCATTGTACCGATCAACCATATCGGCCACGTCGCGCGCGCCGTCTTTCACATTCTCAAGCACCGTCTTCGTCGGGTCGAGCTGCGGTTCCTGCGGCAAATAGCCAACAGTAATATTTTCACCCGGCCAGGCTTCACCCGAAAAATCGGTGTCGATGCCGGCCATAATCTTAATCAGAGTCGATTTACCGGCGCCGTTCGGGCCAACAATGCCAATCTTGGCACCTTGGTAAAACTGCAAGTTGATGTTGCTCAGAACAGGCTTTTGTGCCCCCGGGAAGGACTTGGTCATGTCCTTCATGACATAAGCATATTGCGCGGCCATCGGTCGTTACTCTCGCTCAATTGTCGGATTTGGCGGTTGCCCTAGCCTAGCGAAAGGACATTGGCAAACCCGCTTCAACGCGTTAGCCCTGCCGCATGAAATTTGGTTCGCTTATTTTGATCCTTGGCGCCTTGCTCACGACGCTGGCGGGCTGCAGCAAGATTGAGCCTGGCACCAAGCCAGAAGAAGAAAGCGCACGCCAAATTGCCAATCGCGCGCAAGAGATTAGCGCCGCCGCCGATGCCGCCGTGAATCAACAAATTTCAGATATTCTGGACTCAGAGCGCTCAGCAGCAGACCAGGCGCCTCAAAATGGAGCAGCTCCCGGCGCGCCGTAAGAAAATGGTCGGGGAGACAGGATTCGAACCTGCGACCCTCTGCTCCCAAAGCAGATGCGCTACCAGGCTGCGCTACTCCCCGACTGGGGGCTCCATAGTCGCCAAATCGGCAACCGCAAAGCCTTAATATGGTGGGCCCGGCAGGATTCGAACCCGCAACCTAGCCGTTATGAGCGGCCTGCTCTACCATTGAGCTACAGGCCCCACCCCTGATGGCCGTGCGATAGCGGAGCCTTCGCCCCGGATGCAAGGTGGTTGACCTTTTTCCCTCTGCCTTGAATGACGGCGGAATGTCCATTCATCTTCTCGGCCTGCCAACAGACATTAATAGCAGTTTCCTGCGCGGTCCTGCCAAAGCCCCTCGCCTTATTCGCGAGGCCTTGTTTTCCGATCGGGGAAATCAAGCAAGCGAGCTGGGCCTAGAATTAGGTCATGATATTGATCTGGTTGATGAAGGTGATCTTGTTTTGGCGGAAACGCCGGCGGATTTTGAGCTTATTTCAAGCAGAGTTTCCGCAATTGCAGCCAATGGCGGCATCCCAATCTGCCTTGGCGGCGACCATGCCGTCACTTTTCCTATCATTCGCGGGCTCGCCGCGCATCATGGCCCGATCACGATCTTACATTTTGACGCGCACCCCGATCTTTATGATGATTTTGAGGGCAACCCTCTGTCGCACGCCTCGCCCTTTGCGCGAATCATGGAGGGAGGGCTGGCCACACGCTTGGTGCAAATTGGCATCCGCACCCTGAACCAACATTGCCGCGCTCAAGCAGCGCGTTTTGGTGTCGAGATTATCGAAATGCGTGACTTCGCCGTCGATAAGGTGCCTGTCTTTACAACGCCATTTTATGTCAGCCTTGATTTGGACGCGCTTGATCCATCACAAATGCCCGGCGTCTCTCATCCAGAACCAGGCGGGCTGTTCGTCCGTGACATTCTGAAAGTGCTGGACCGGCAGACCGCGCCTATGATTGGTGCAGATATTGTCGAATTCAATCCAAACGAAGCTCAAGGCCCGCTTTCCGCAGTGACAGCCGCAAAATTTGTAAAGGAATTAGCCGCCCTTGCGACGCGCACTCAGGGCAACGGCGCGGCCTGATGGGATGGAAACCGCAAGGACAGGCTTGGTCGGGACAGTTCAAACCGCACGCCTAAATAATCCGCAAGCGCGCGGACCAAGCGCAGGGCAAATCCCAACCCCAAAGGCGTCCCTGTGCCAGTGCCAGCTGATAACTGGCCGGGACCAAATAAGACACCGTCCTCTGCATCTTGCAGCGTCATTGGCCGCGCAACAGACAGCACAATATCGCGCCCACGCGCGACCAAGCGGGTCTCGAGGCGTTCATTCGCAGTGGCCGCCGAGAGCATGGCCTGAAACAAGCGGCGCACCATATGTCGCACCAAATCCGCATCGCCAACAAAGGGAGGAAGGCTGGCGTCTGCGTGAAAGCTAAGAGGATTATGGGAGAGCTCCGCTGCTGTATGAATTTCCGCTATAATTTCCGCAACAAGGGCAGGCAGAGCCATTTTTTCATGTATCTCCGGCTCAAAAGCCTCTTCGCCCAGCCTCCCAAACAACTGAACTTCATCCAGAATTTCTGATAATTTGACCGCCTCTCTTGCAATGGCGTCGGCGCGGCGGCGATAACCCATATTCACCGGGCCATATAACTGTGCTGCGATAATCTCAGAAAACCCGCGAACGGCGTTTAAGGGCGTGCGCACTTCATGCAGAAAATGCCGCAACCCATCTGGCAAGGGCGGCAAATCGGTTCCAGCTTCTGTTGCGCCCTGCCGATGGCGTCCGCGTTGCTGGCGGCGCGCGCTGCAAAAATATCCCAGAAACCGTCCACTCTCCTGTGTAAAACGCGGGACACCAGACACAAGCCAATCGCCTGCCAATGGTCCTTGCCCAGGCACATATAAATGGGCGTCGCGATAAGCCGAGCGGGAGCGAAAGGCCCCTGCGGCAATGCCATCCACGCCGGCAGCCCCCGGTTCAGCCATGCGGGATATATCTATGCCTATCAACATGGGGCTTGGCGCATCCCACGCCGCAATAATCCGCCCGTTCATCTCGGTGGCAAAGCGAAAACGACGGATGAGGCGTGCGGGACGTTCATCTCGTGCCACCGCTTCCGCATGCTGTGGCATATCTGTGCGAGGCGCGGCCATGACAGGCTCGCCCCGCGATGCCGCACCACGATCAACAAGAGCAAAGTCCTGCGCGCCATAGGATTGAAGCGCGTGATGAATACGCGCCGGAAGATCCCGCCGTTCGCGCAACAGGGCACGTGCTGGAACGGGCAGACGTGGAATAATGCGCAACCAATCTGCCGAAGAAAGTTGCGCTTGCGAGATGATGGGCGCTGCAACCGAGGGGAGATCCGTCGAGAATAAAAGCACGATATCAGGAGATCGGCACATTGGCCCCAGCGCTGCAGCAAGCCGACGCCGCACCTCTATCGGAACATCCGCCCGCACATCATGCGCAACTTGCCATGCCCGCTGCACCTCGGAAATCGGGCGATACCGCTTGTTCTGCGCCAATTGATCAACCACTTGCTGCCACAACGCAATGCGGCCGGCCTCCGATGCTGAAGGCTGAGCAAAAATGGTTGTTAGCGTGTCATCAAACCGCACTCGAAATCCTGACCCCGAAATTTGACGACACGCAGTGCCGTCGCTGACATGGTTAGAGGGGCGCTTGGGCGAAGACGACTTGTCAAAATGGGACGTCGCAAACTGACACAATTGCAAATTTCTGAAATATTATTATGATCATCCGCAACTTACTGAACGGATTAATCGAAAATGGCGCAAAACACGTTCGATCAAATTGATCAGCACATTCTTTCTGAACTTCAAAAGGATGGCCGCATCACGAATGTAGAGCTCGCTGGGCGTGTTGGCCTGACCGCGCCGCCCTGTTTGCGCCGTGTTCGCACCTTGGAAGAAGATGGCGTTATTGAAGGCTATCACGCGCAACTCAACCCTTTGCGCCTGGGCTATACCATTACAGTCTTCGCGATGGTTAGCCTAAAAAGCCAAGCAGAAGCAGATCTACGGGCATTTGAAGACCATGTCGCCCGCCTTGCGCCCGTGCGGGAATGCCATATGCTCAACGGCGAAATTGATTTTATTTTGAAGATTGTCGCGCGCGACCTTCAAGAATTTCAGGAATTTTTGACCACATCGCTTACAACAGCGCCGCACGTTGCGGGGGTTAAAACATCCCTGACCATCCGCACATCAAAGAACATGCCGGGTGTTCCAGTCGGACCGGATTGATCGGCAAACTAAATCTGCCAACCAGGCATAAAAAAGGGGCGCCGGCAATCAGCCGAACGCCCCTTTTCTTTGCCCTAAAGCTTAGGCCTGTTGGTCAAGCCAAAGCAGCCAGAAATCAGCAATATCCTTGCGCTGTGCGCCCGTGACTGCCTTGAAGGCCGCCCGAGCACCGTCCTTGTCACCAGACCGTGCCAGCGCAATGCCGAGGCGGGTATTTACCGTATCGGCATCTGCCCCACCCTTTTGCTGTGCCAGTTTGAACAGCGCAATTGCCTTGGCGTTCTCGCCATAAGCCAGATAGGCGCTGCCCGTATTGGCGGCCAAACGGCCGTCCGGGGCAGAGGCAGCCCGCTTTTCGTCGGCGACAACAGACGCCCGGTCTGCGGGAATTTTGGCATTTGCATCAACCAAACGTTCAGAAACAGCCCGGCTCGACTTGGTAACCGCGCCCGACGCAAAACCTTCTTCAATCACGGCCTTGGCCTCACCCGGCAAAGCGCTCAGCGTTGCAAGTGACGCATATTCAAAAAAGTCACGCTCGCCTGACAGAGCCTTAGTATCGTGCATCAGGCGGAAAAGATCGATCATCGCTTGATTGTCGAGCTTGCTGCCATCGCGATAGACAACCAGTGCACTACGCCAATTTTCCGCCGTGGGATAAGCGGCAACTTGCATCCGCGTCCATTTTGCCGTGTCTGAAACCATCTTGGCGCGATACGCCATGGATGCACCGCGGCCATACCATTCGACAGGAGCCTTACGGCCTGCAGCGGCTTCCGACTTGATCGCTGCTTCAAGGGCAGCAAGGCCTTCGGGCGTGGCATTGGTTTTGAAATTGGTTTCAGCAAGCAACAAGCTGGCGCTGACATCGGAAATTCCCAAACGGACAGCTTCGCCCAGATACCGCTTTGCGTCAGGATAATTGGCCGCCTGATACGCCAATTGACCAGCGGCATAGTTCAAGCGCGGCAAATCAGCGGGATTAGCACTGCCACTGGTGATCATGCCAATCACACCATCATATTGATGCTTCGGGTCCTTCGTCACTTGGCCAAGCGTCAAGCGCAAGGCAGCAGCAGCATATTTTTCATCCGCGCCTTTGGAAACGGCATCAACAGCTTGAACCTTGGCAAGCGCATCTGGCGCATTCGCCTTCACGGCAGCATCAGCCGGCGCATAGGCAGCCCGGAATTCCTTGCTGAGCTCCCACTTCTTTTGGGGCGCTTTGGCCTTTTCTTCCTTCGCAGCCATTGCCGGTGAGAGAGCAAGCGGGGCAGCAACCCCGAGCACAAGGCCCAGACCCAAAGCGGCGCGAGAAACCATCTTCATATCAACCATCCTCCTGCGTGCTGGCCCGACTCCAGCCCGACTCTTAAAAAGCGGACATCCGCTAATCGGTTCCAGAAACGGGCACAAGCAAAACGAGAATTGGGCTTTGGCAATAGCCAACTGAACATGGTTTGAACCAGTCCACAGAAACTATGCTGGTCCACGCCTTGACGCTGGCTTTCTGTCACCATTGGGATTAGGCAAAAACTAGATAAATCGACCGTTTGGAAAGAGCTTTTTTTGAGTACTGACGCGCCCATTCTCGCCGATCCGTCGGACATCTCGCCCATCAACATCGTGGACGAAATGAAGTCGAGCTATCTCGACTATGCCATGTCCGTCATTGTGTCGCGCGCCCTGCCCGACGTTCGTGACGGTCTAAAGCCCGTTCACCGCCGGATTTTGTTTGCTGCCCAAGAAGGCGGCTTCGTTCCGGGTCGGCCTTATCGTAAGTCTGCCAAGATCGTTGGCGACGTGATGGGTAATTATCACCCGCATGGCGACTCCTCGATTTATGACGCACTGGCACGTCTGGCGCAGGATTGGTCGATGCGCCTGCCACTCATGGATGGTCAGGGTAACTTCGGCTCGATGGACCCCGATCCACCCGCCTCCATGCGCTACACCGAAGCACGGTTGGCCAAGCCGGCGATGAGCCTGTTGGAAGATCTCGATAAGGATACGGTCGACTTCCAGCCCAATTATGATGGCAGCCGTGATGAACCGCGCGTTCTGCCTGCCCGATTCCCGAATTTGCTGGTCAATGGCGCTGGCGGCATTGCTGTCGGCATGGCGACCAATATTCCGCCGCATAATTTGGGCGAAGTCGTCAATGCGTGCCTTGCCTATATGGAAAATGGCGCAATCAGCTCGGAAGAACTGATGGAGCATGTTCCCGCTCCGGATTTCCCAACGGGCGGCATCATTCTGGGCACGGCGGGTGCCCGCTCGGCCTATTTGTCGGGCAAAGGCTCGATCATCGTTCGCTCCCGTCACATGGTGGAAGAAGGCCGCGGCGATCGTCGATCAATTGTGCTGACCGAAATTCCGTTCCAGCAGGGCAAGAACGCACTGGTCGAAAAAATTGCCGAAGCGGCGAAGGATAAGCGGATTGAGGGCATTTCCGACATTCGTGATGAATCCAACCGCGAAGGTGTGCGGATCGTTATTGATCTAAAGCGCGATGCCTCGCCAGAAGTCGTGCTGAACCAGCTGTGGCGTTACACGCCTGCGCAATCGAGCTTCCCGGCCAATATGCTCGCCATTCGCGGCGGCCGCCCGGAAACACTGACACTGCGGGATATTATCGAATCCTTCGTCAAGTTCCGGGAAGAAGTCATTACCCGGCGCTCAAAATTTGAGCTGAACAAGGCGCGCGACCGCGCCCATATTTTGCTTGGCCTTGTAATTGCAGTTACCAATTTGGATGAGGTCGTCCGCATCATCCGCAGCTCAGCCAGTCCTGCCGAAGCGCGCGAAAAGCTGTCAGTCCGGGATTGGCCAATTGCTGAAATTGCCAGCTATATTCGCCTGGTTGAAGCTGTTGAGACGGAAGTTACTGGCGACAGCTATCGCCTGAGCGAAACGCAGATCCGGGCTATTCTGGAGTTGCGTTTGCATCGTCTTACCGCGCTTGGCCGTGATGAGATTGGCAGTGAGCTCAAGGGTTTGGCCGCCAGCATTGAAGAATTGCTCTCCATTCTGGCTGATCGCGTCAAGCTCTATGCTGTTATGCGTGAAGAGCTGGTTACCGTGCGCGATGAATTTGCCACCCCGCGCCGCACAGAAATTGCACCCGCAGCCGATGGCATTGACGATGAAGACTTGATCGAACGTGAAGACATGGTCGTTACCGTCACGGTGGATGGCTATATCAAGCGGACCCCGCTGGATACCTTCCGGGCGCAGAAGCGCGGTGGCAAAGGCCGCTCGGCCATGTCCACCAAGGATGAGGATGTCGTCACCGAGCTGTTCGTCACCTCGACGCACACACCTGTGCTGTTCTTCTCCACACTGGGCAAAGTTTATCGCATGAAGGTCTGGCGCTTGCCGGAGGGCGGGCCCAACACGCGTGGGCGCCCCATGGTGAACCTGCTTCCGCTTGCCAAGGACGAGACCATCTCGACGGTCTTGCCACTGCCCGAGGATGAGAATGAGTGGGGCAAGCTGCACGTGATGTTCGCCACAGCCAAGGGCTCTGTACGGCGCAACAGCATGGATGCCTTCACCAACATCCCGTCAAACGGCAAAATTGCGATGAAGTTTGAAGGCGATGATGCCGATGATCGCCTGATTGGCGTCGCCCTGTTGACCGAGGAAGACGATGTCCTCCTCGCCTCACGCAGTGGCAAAGCCATTCGCTTCATGGGCACCGACATTCGCGAATTCCAGAGCCGCAGTTCAACTGGGGTCCGCGGGATGAGCCTTAAGGATGGCGACGAAGTTATGTCGCTTTCCATCCTCCGTCGCTCAGGTGCCACACAGGACGAACGCGAAGCTTATCTGCGCGCTGCCCCGTGGAAGGAAAATGAAAACGCCCCCACGCTCTCGCCGGAACGCATGGCGGAAATGGCAGAGCGCGAGCAGTTCATTCTCACTGTCTGCGCCAATGGCTATGGCAAACGCTCCAGCGCTTATGAATATCGCCGGACAGGCCGTGGCGGCCAGGGCATTACCAATATTGATAATATTGCCCGCAACGGCCCCGTTGTTGCCAGCTTCCCGGCGCATGACGCTGCCCAGATCATGCTGGTGACCGATCAGGCAAAGATGATCCGCATGAAGGTATCTGACATGCGCGTCATTGGCCGCAACACGGCCGGTGTTCGCCTGTTTGATGTCGCCGATAAGGAACAGGTGGTCAGTGCCGCTTTGATTGAAGCGGATGATGACGGGGATGATACCGACGTTATCGATGACGCTGTGGAAGCCGGCATCGAACCGTCAAACGGTGAAACGCCCTCCGCGGCAGATATTGGGGAAGAGCCTGAAGCCTAAAACGCCCAGCGCTCAAGCACTCAAAAGAAAAGCCCCGGCCAAGACCGGGGCTTTTTTTATTCCGTTGGGATGAAGCCAACTTAGCGCTTGAGCGAAAGACCACCGAAACGCTTGTTGAACTTGGCAACCTGACCGCCCGAATCCATCAGACGCTGCTGACCACCAGTCCAGGCGGGGTGCGAGAGCGGATCAATATCCAGCGTCATCGTGTCGCCTTCCTTGCCCCAAGTGGAGCGCGTTTCGAACACGGTGCCGTCAGTCATCTGCACCTTGATCATGTGGTAATCGGGATGGCCTTCTTTTTTCATCTTACTGCTCCGGTTGCGGCTGGTTCCGACCAGCCATGGATGCGGGAAAGCGCGGGCCTTAACGGCTCACGCCGGGTTTGGCAAGCAATGCGCCGCTCAGCCTTGCGGCGGATCGGCAATCATTGCGGTAAAATTGGCTTCGGCGGCCAGCTTGCCATCAATTGAGGCACGCCCAACGAACTTGCACACAGTGGCACGCTTTTGAACAAATTCAGCCTCTAAGGTTAGGAGACACCCGGGCTCCACTGGCGTGCGGAACTTGGCCCCATCAATCGCCATGAAGTAAACAAGCTTGCCTGAGCCGGCCAAGCCGAGGGATTCAATTGCAAGTACACCAGCTGCTTGTGCCAATGCCTCAACAATCAACACCCCAGGCATGATCGGGCGACTGGGGAAATGCCCTTGAAAAAATGGCTCATTAATCGTGACGGCCTTAATCGCGCGGATCGACTGATCCGGCACAATCTCTTCCACACGATCTACCAGAAGCATCGGGTAGCGGTGTGGCAAAGCTGCCAACACCGCCCGAATATCAAGCGCACCCGCCATCATTTTGTCCAATCGACGCCTTAGCGACCCTGGGGCTGCTGCTGGTTTGCAGCCGGTGCCGCAGGACGCGGGCCTTGCTGCTGGCCGGGCTGCCAATCCGCCGGCGGCGTAATTGATACGCTGGGGACCAACACATTCAACTCTGCCAGAATATCCGGGGTCAAATCAGTGCCCGGCGTGTTCTTGATCACCACATTGCGCTGAACGAGCAGAGCGACCTTCTTCTTGGCCATGGCGGCAGACACAGCTGCATCCAGCTTCGGCTCAATCTGCTCAAGGACATAAGCGTTGACGCGCTCAATCGGGTCGCTCAGCTTCGCCAGCTCTTCCTGAGCGGCACGCTGCTTTTCCTGAATGGCCCGCGCTTGCGTTTGCAAGGCAGGATTATTCGGGTTCGTCTTTTGATCAGCTTGGAACTTAACGACCATCGCGTTCAATTCGGCCTGCAAAACGCGCGAGCGCGATTCAATTTGGTCATAAGTGGCCTTATAGGTCACCCGCATCTGCTGGTCAGCCGTGCGTGCGGCTTGCGATTGCGCCAAAATCTGCTGCACATCGCTATAAGCTACGCTCTGCGCAGCGGCAGGCGCCACAGGTGCCAAAGCCAGCGCCGATGCGGCGAGAAGCATTTTGTTGATCATCTTCATTAGAATTGTGTTCCTACGTTGAATGTGAACAGTTTTGGATCGTCTCCGTCCTTCTT
>JBEEOY010000010.1:0-30065 GCA_041191345.1 Pseudomonadota bacterium | reverse complement strand
CCGCCGCATCGCCCAGAACCACTTGCGCCTGAACACCGCCTTCATTGGGGTTGAACACATCGCCAAAACGCTTGGGCGCACCACCCGCCCCGCCCACAATGAAATGATCAATCTGACGCATGTGCGACTCTCCCAAAAATAATATTTGCCAAAGCCCATAGGCTTCAGCGCTTAGGACAACAAAGGAAAATTCCCTTAAACGGCTTAGCGCGGCGGCATGCGGATGGCGCCATCCAGCCGGATGGTCTGGCCGTTAAAATAGCTGTTGCGCACAAGTTCAAGAACCAGGCTCGCAAATTCTTCAGGTTTGCCCAATCGCTTGGGGAAAGGCACGGAGGCAGCCAGTTGGTCAAACATGGCAGGCGCCCGGTCTTTCATGCCCAACATTGGCGGGGTCGCAAAAATCCCCGGCATGATGGAATTGACGCGAATACCTAGCTCCATCAAATCGCGCGCCATGGGCAGCACCAGCCCATTTACGCCTGCCTTGCACGACCCATAGGCCACTTGCCCGATTTGCGCGTCCTGCGCGGCGGCAGACGCCGTCAGCGTTATCACGCCGCGTTCGCCATCTTCCAGCGGTTCTAGGCCCGCCATGCCAAGAGCAGAGATGGACGCCACACGATAGCTTGCCACCAAAATGCCCTCGGCTGAGAAGGCATAATCCTCCGTCGAGAGCCGCGTATAAGCCTGCTTTTCCTTATTCCAGCCGACAGTCTTGCCGCGGCGAGAAATTTGCGCGCAATGGGCAAGAACGCGTTCTTGCCCATGAGCTGCACGTGCTTTCTCAAAGCCCGCCAAAACGGCCTCTTCGCTGGTAATGTCGACATGGCAGAACAGGCCACCAATGGCGGCGGCAATCTCTTCGCCTTTGTCTGCATTCACATCGAAGATCGCAACCTTAAAGCCGGCCGCTGCGAGGGCTTCCGCACTGGCGCGGCCCAAGCCGGAGGAACCGCCTGTCACCACCGCGGAAAAGCTGGTGTCAAATTTCATAATGTCCTCCCGACTCTTGGCACTCGCGCGCTCTAGGCCCTTCCTCGCTAGCCGCTCTAGGCGCGACTTGCCAAGAATAGTCTTTGGATCATAGGCTTTGCCAAAATAGGATCACCAAAATGGGAGGGCAAAGCTGTGACAATTGACCCGCTATTTGATTTTTCGGGCAAAGTCGCCCTTGTGACTGGCGGAAGTCGCGGCCTTGGCTATCACATGGCCAAGGCCTTGGCCGCGCGCGGGGCTGATGTCATCATTGCAAGCCGCAAGATTGAGGCGTGCGAGGCTGTTGCCGCAGAAATTGAGGCCATGGGTCGCCAAGCCTTGCCCTATGCCGCCCATGTTGGCCGATGGGCAGACTGTGACGCCCTTATCAACGCTGCTTACAACGCCTTTGGCCGAGTTGATCTGCTGATTAATAATGCGGGAATGTCCCCCGCCTGCCCCAGTCATGAGGTCAGCGAAAGCCTGTTCGATTCCGTCCTCAATCTCAATTTTAAAGGGCCGTTCCGGTTGGCATCGCAAATCGCCCATCGCATGGCTGAGGGCGATGGTGGAGCCATTCTCAACATCAGCTCAATTGCCTCCCAACGCGCAACGCCAGGGGCCGTGCCCTATGCCGGCGCAAAGGCCGCGCTGAACGCAATGACAGTTTCACTCTCGCAAGAATATGCCCCCAAAGTGCGCGTGAACGCCATTTGCGCGGGCGCCTTCCTGACGGACATCGCACAAGCCTGGAGCCCCGAACAGCGCGAAAGCCAGCCTGTCGCTCTAGGCCGCCCTGGGCGCCCTGAGGAAATCGTCACTGCTGCGCTGATGCTGTTGAGCCCGGCCTCAAGCTATACAACCGGCGTGGTTCTGGGCGTGGATGGCGGCAGCGGGCGATAAAATCTGAATAAAAAAGGGGGGAGCCGAAGCTCCCCCCCAATGTTGTTTAAGCGATTGTCGCTTTATCAGTACTTCTTACGCACCGTCAGCGCGAAGCGACGGCCCAAGGCATCGCTGATCGAGGCCGGAACGATATAGCCATAATAGTTCTGGCCAACGCGGTCGAACAAGTTGGTGACCGAGAAGATCAAGCGCACATCCTTCATCGGATCAACGAAGAACGAACCATCGACTGTTGCATAAGGCTTATAATGGTCGAATTCGCGCGTGTCGTTCGGGTTCGGACCACGGTTGGTGACGGACGACAGCTGCTTGCCAACATAGTTGACGTTGCCGCTCATGCCCCAAGTGTCGTTGAAGTAACGCAGACGCAGCTGGCCCTGCCACTTCGGATCGCCCAGCAGGCCATCCGAACGGACCGGGGCAACGCCCGTAATGTCGTTCAAACGATATTTGAGGTAGAACATGTCACCCGAGACTTCGAGCGTGCCATTGATCCCAATGCCATCAAGCTTGGTCGAGTAATCAATGGTCGATTGAATGCCCTTCATGCGGATCTGGTTGCCGTTCACAAAGCCTGTGATGACACCCGGATTTGCCGCATCGCTGATGACCTGACCAGCTGCATCGCGCTTGATGTACGAGCAGAAGACGTTGCCGTTGGCCGGATCTGCCTTGTTAAAGGTGGCGTTATCAAAGCACGCAGACGTAATCGTCCCTGCTGAGAGGTTCGAAATCGGCTGCTTGATCTTCACATCGATATAATCGACCGTGATGGCCAGACCCGGCACCATCCGCGGACGGATGATCGCGCCATAGGTAAAGCTATCTGCCACTTCGTTCAGCAAAGCCGGATTACCGCCGCTGACACCCGGTACAGTCGCGCCGGCAGCGGCCAGCGGGGTTGCAGTCGGGAATTTTGCGAGGAAGGCATCGCAGTTTGCTTTGCGGATGGCTGGCACTGGGCCAGCGTTGATGTTCGCGGGCGAACAGATATCCGTCACCGAGGTGAAGATATTTGTGCGCGGCGAGAACAATTCCACAATAGCTGGCGCACGGAAAGAGCGCGTGAAGTTGCCGCGGAACTCAATGTCCTTGATCGGCGCGAACGACCCACCAGCCGCCCAAGCCGTGAAGCCGCCATTCACCGTGTTGTTCACATGGCGAACGCGCCCAAAGGTTTCGAGCTTGCTGAAGATGAAATCGTTATTCGGCGTGAACACAGGCACGAGAACTTCGCCGAACACTTCGTCGAGGTTATACTTGCCTGAAGTCGGGGAAATCGCGACCGACCGGCCAAGGCCTTGGGCCAAGAACGGATCGGGGTTGAATGCACCCTTTTCTTCGTGGTGTTCATAGCCCACGTTGAAGGCAACGGGGTTACCGAACAAATCGAACGGCGAGCCACCCGCGTTCACGTTCACTACCATCTGCTCCAACGATGTGCGCGTGACAGTGTTGGCAAGAATATAGTTCAATGCCGCTGCCGAAGGTGCACCTTCGCCAAACAGGTTCAAGGGAACGCAAGACGGATCAGCAATTGGCGCTGTCCCAGCCGGGAAGCCCGTGACTGTTGGCGTGACCGAGCAGACGATCTGCCCGTTTACGCGCGCCACGTTCACAGCGTTCACAAACTTTTGTTGGTCAATGTTCTGGCCAAAGTCTGTGAAGTTGTTGCGGCCATAATTGCCCGACACTTCCCAGTTAAAGTCACGGCCACCAATGGTCAGATCGCCCTCAAGGCCCAGCACGCCGCGGTAAAGGCGGTTGCGCGAAGACCCCGTCAGATCGGCCATATCAGCATGTGCACGGCTCATCTGGAAGGTGCTGGTATAGCCCAAGGCTGCCAGCTGCTGCTGGGCTTGTGCCGACAAGAATGGGTTATCCACACGGAATGTCAGCGCGCCCGAAGTGCCACCGAAGAGCGGCGAGTTCCAGGTTGGCTGCTGCACCAGTTCATCGCCCTTACCTTGGAAGAACATACCTTCTGCGAAGAAGCGGATGTTGTCCGTCAGGTCATAGTTGAAGAACAAGTTGGTGTTGATGCGTTCAATATCCGAGGTCAGCTGGATAAAGTCGTTAAAGCGGAAGCCATCGCCGCCCGATGCACGCGCAGACGCGGCTGAGGGGCCAGGAATGGCAGCCACGAACAGCGTACCACGGTTGTAGGGCACCAATGAACCATCAAGCGCAAAGCCATAGGTGTAGGCGCTTGCCCCGTTCGACAGAACACCGCCGCGCGACACGCCCGGAATGGTCAGGTCCTTAATCAGGATCGAGCCTGGGAAGCCATCCGTCAGCGAGTTGTTAAAGCCGATATTGACGTTCACGCGACCATCATTTTGCGGCGTGCGGTTCGGCGTGCCCAAATTGGTGATCAGGTTCGTTGTGGTGCAGACGCCTGCCAGAACGGCCGTGCAAGGGTTGCTCGTATTGCCAAGATTGGCGCGATAGAAATCACGCGTGTTGCCCAGCAGACCCTTAACCTTGTCATAGCTGACAGCAAGCGTCAGGTTGCCGCGGCCATCAGCAAAGTTGAAGCCGCCAGCGCCCGTCAGGTTATAGCGGAAATTATCGCCACGGCTGGTCAAACCAACTGTGCCGCGCGTTTCCAAACCTTCAAACTTGCGCTTCATGATGATGTTGACAGTGCCGGCAATGGCATCGGTGCCATATACAGGCGCACCACCAATGGAGACGCGATCAATACGGTCGACGAGAATGACCGGGATGATGTTCAAATCAACCTGAGTGCCCGGCGAAGCGTTGCCAAAAATGGTTGTGACGTTGGATGAAACAACGCGGCGGCCGTTCAACAGCGTCAATGACCGGTTAGAGCCCAAGCCATAGCTGTTGATGAAGTTGACGCCTTGGCCAAAGCTGCCCTGGGCACCCGCCGGCGTTACCGAACCGCGATAGCCCGGAATTTCGTTCAGCGCGTCTGCAACGTTGGTGAGACCGCGGTCTTGCAGATATTGCTGGCTCACCGAAACCGTTGGCTCAACATTGATAAGGTTGGGCAACCGAATACGGGACCCAGTTACGACAATCGCGTCGCCTGCTTCATCGCTTGCGCTTTCCGCAGCCGCCGGCTTTGCGGCATCCTGCGCATAAGCCGACGATGCCACAAGCGATGCAGCAATCAAACACGAGGAGGCGCACAGCCGCGCCTTCACAAGATCTATTTTCACAAATGCCTCCCTGTTTTCTTATCACTGCAGCTCGCGGCATGAATTCAAATGAATTGCCGAAATATCGCAGATCAATGGGAGAGACATTCGCCGGACTCTCTTGCGGGTCAACCCCTCTTTCAGTTCAATACTGATATAATTTCATCTCATTTCGGATGAAATTTGCGTCAATATAGATCAAACTGAATGGAATATACTTCGGAAAAACGCCCAAATACACATCGCTTCGGCTGCACCGATGCGAGGGTTAAGTCATCAAAAATGGCAACAAGAAAATGGTGGGCGTGGCAAGGATTGAACTTGCGACCCCTGCGATGTCAACAGTCCCTAACACTATGAAAACGCTACCTTTTTTCTTGCTAACCGATGATTTTCTCTGGGCAAAGCTAAAAATCGCAATAGGTGGTTAAATCGTCAAAAACCGCTAATTATCGTGGGTCGATCATGAGCGATTGTGATCCAATTGTGATCCATTCCTGCGCAGCCAAGGGCTGCGGACCAGCAACTGGAAATGTGTCTGGCACCAGACACTTTGAAATGTAGAGATCATCGCATTCTCCAAATCTATGAGAATGCGATTTTGCTGCCAGCTTAAGTGGTTTCCTACCAATTTCAGCCAAAAAGATCTGGCTCTTCAGTCATATCCGAATAATCTGGGAATCGACCTTTGCCCACATTGCGAACTATTGCGCAGGCCTCGGCATAATAGCGGCTTACTGCGGAGACGATTGCGTTTTCATTATAGTTTCTGCCTGAGTTCCCAATGTCTAAATCGTGGGCAATCGTCTTATGGCCGATGCCCTTCTTTTTGGCTTGATAAACACCAAGTTGCCGATGGAGAGACTGGAGCTTCGCTGTGGCTAATGGCTGATATCTTGCTCGACTCTCGGGCCTTTCTTTATTTCCTCGCGCACCTTGATATTCGCCCATCCCTGATCGAATCTCCGCTACGATCCGATCGATGTCACCATGAATTGGAACGCTGATCAAGACACGGCTCTCATTGTCATGCTTACGGGGAATCTCCGTTAAAATGACAGAAGCGTCTTCCAGCGGCTCGCAGAATAGTAATCGCCCTCTGTCAATCCACCAATCCATGAAATCGGTGCCACTGACATCCCCGAAATCTCGGTAGAGTTTTTCCATCGGCCCTTCACCGCCGTTCTTGCAGCAAGAAATGTACTCTTCGTTCTCCCGCAGAAATGCCCACCAGTAGAAGTACATGCTGCACATATGGCGAGGAGCGTCTTTGAAGGGCGGTGAGAGTGGTCGGTATTCACTCGCCGAGTCCAAATTCGTTTTCGGGGGCATGTGACGAAAATAAAGTATTTGCCCTGTAAACAACGACTTTCTGTGAATTGCCATACGCCCCTCCGAATCCCTTAGAGACAAGGGATGGTCCGCATGAGTTAACAGATCAAGTTTACGCGGTTTGATCACTCCGAATCACACCCGAAAAGAGGAAACGCCATCCATCGACAGAGCAAAAACGCTCTGTTGCTGCAGCCAACAATTCCGTTGCCTGCCGAATAAAATGGAAAGGTGAATATCATGAATAACATCGCAAACACGCTGAACACGAACGAAGTCGCTAATCGTTTGAACGCTCTGGCTCAGGATCGCGCTGCTTGGGAAAATGGCGCCTACAAAGCGAGCAACGAAGAACTCTACACGCTTCTTGATCGCTGCTTCACGCTCATTGGGCAGATGAAGGACCAGCGCCATCTCATTGCTGAGTTGAATGCTCAGCTGGAGGCAAAAAAGATTGTCTTCAACAAGGGCACTTCTCTCACGACGAAGGTCACTCGCTTCGTTTTCAATGGCAGCGGCAAGCGCATCACGGGATATGCTCGTGTTCTGCGTGTTGCTTCTAAGGAAAAGGGCGAGAAGGAGAGCTTTGCCGCCTTCATCAAGCGCAAGGGTGGGATCGAAGAAGTTCGCAAGCAGAAGGATGAAGGCACGGTCTCGCGGGCAGAACAGACGCTCAAGAACATCCAGGTTGCAGAAGCGCACTTCGTTTCTTCGGATGCGCTTGTGCAGGACATCGCGTGCTCCGCACCGAGCGTTCAGCCTAATGGCGAAACCGAACATTACTTCTCTGCGGCGCTGATCCGCAAGAATGACGATGGGTCTCTCAGCATCGTCTATGGTTGCAACAAGGATGCTGTTGTTCGCCTGCTGCTCTCCGAAGGTGGGAAGGAAACGGTTGAAATGCTCAAGGAGCAAGCAGCCGACGACATCCTTCGTCAGCAGCGTGAACAGCGTGATGCCGCTGTAGACGCTCTCGCAGCCTAATCATTCGATCCAAGACACGGCAGCAAAGCCCGTCGCAACCAATCATCTATAAAGGAAAGCAATATGTTTAAGCGCAACAAGCACCAACCAAAGACCATTGGGGATCTGGTAATTCCCAATCCCAAAACACGGCAGCGTCTGGAGGAATATGCAAACGGCACTCGTTCTGGTCACATGATCATGCATGGACCGAAGGGAACTGGAAAAACTTCGGCAGCAAACATCATCAGCAAGCAGCACGAAGCCCAGAATGACAATGCACCGATGCAAATGGGCGATTTCCCATCCTACGAAGGCGCTAAGATGACTGACAAGGACATCAATGGGCTTTCGCAAGAATGGCACTGGCGTCGTCTTTGCGGGATGCAACCTCCCACTATCGTGATCAACGAACTTGATAAGATGGCGCCTCCGATGCTGGAAAAGCTCAAGGCAGAAATGGACCAATATGAAGAGCGCGGGTTTGGCGAATGCCAGGTAGTTGCGACTACTAACAACCTGCACAAGCTGCCGCCTGCCCTAGCTGATCGTTTCGATAAGATTGAAATGCCTGCAATTCAGCCAGCGCAGTTTGAGGAGCGTGTCCGCGAAATTCTTGCTGCAGAGGAAATTGTAATCAGCGAGACCGAGCTGAAGAACATTCTTGCGACAACAAATGGCAGCTTCCGTGACGCTCTTTCAGCAATTGAGGATATTGTGATCACGAAACGCAAGCCGAAGCCCTAATTGATCAGCGCATTAAAAACATCAAAGCCGCCTTTCGGGGCGGCTTTTTTGTGTCGATTAGAAACAAAGTGTCTGGTGCAAGACCCTTTATGCAGCGAGTTCAAACTCCATGCTGTCAGCATCAACCAAGCTGCGGCGCTTGGAAGTGCGGAAGAATCGCGTGGAAATTCATTATGCCCGCTGATCTTCCGTCACTTCTGTGATCATTTTAAAAGATATCTCAAAATTCTGCCAAGCACATATTACGGTCGTCCGAATTTCGAATATATTGGCATTGGCCTTTATCACGCTTCATAATTGCCATGCAGTAATTTCTCTTGTCCATGTTTTGAATATACTGGCAGCGCCCTGGGTCGTTATCGGCTTTAGCCATGCAGAGCATCTTGGCGTCCATATTTTGGATCACATAGCAATTATTAGCGTAAGCCATTTCGCTATACGAAAATGCAATCATCATTGCGGCACTGATTAAACTGCGCTTCATCGAAGCCTCCGATCCGTCTGCCATGGCAAATAAAATGCTAAGTGCAGATCCTATAGAATAGCAGGTCTAATTATAATTACAAATTATGCACTTAATATGTGTTATTCATGTGAATTATCTATGCCAGTAATTCAAACTCCACACTGTCCGCATCAACCAAGCTACGACATTTATCGCTCATTACAGCAAACTGCTCTGCCAAGTGCTGATAGCGTGAGTGTCGCCCAAGCTGATCGGAAGCGTTCATCAATCTACTCGCACATATTGCGATAACGCCAATGCTGGGTTCGGTTTTCTTGAAGCGAAGTCCTCGAAAATAGCTTGAGCATTGTCCAAGCCAATCTTCGCTAAATTCACTTTCAGTTGCGACAACACCCTTCTGTTTCAAAAACTCAAAAACCTCCAAAATCACGCCTTTTTTATTCATTATTCTCTCCCTGTTATAAATAAACATGTCGATAGGGAGCGAGAGAGGAATGCTTTCTATTTATCTACGAGGTGTGAGTTTCAAACTGAAGGGTAAGAAACTCACACAAGCCATAGGGCCACATTACGGGATCGAGTTAGCCAGCTTCGCTGTCGCCAGCAGATTTTCCCCGCCCAGTCTGCTCACTTGTAGGGGCAAGACAAAAAAAGGACTGAATGCGTCTCTCCGCGTTAGGTTCGGGATCAGGACCAGAGGCTGCGAAAGCAGTAACCTGTGTTCGACATAGCAGTTTGCGATTGACGGCTATGAAGATGCGATGGGCAGTACTCATCGTGCGTTTGAGGCAACAACCCGTCCCTGCCTCCCCGTGATGGTGCGCACGCAATCGCTGGCAATGGCCTCAGTGAAAGCCGTTTAGCTACAATGAGCAGCAAGCCTCATTGTGGCTAAACCTAGTGAATGCCCAATCAAATTCGTGAAAGAGAAAGCGATGAAGGATGGAGCGAAGCTCAATCCAAGATCGCATGTGGGCGTTAGCTCACATTTCAAAGTTACTCATAAACAAATATACAGAAGTTTATCAAAAACGCTTAGGTCGTTGGAAACCAATGGATTTACATTGGCAGGAATTCGGTAGGACCAAGTCATTGATTAATATATGTTTTTTAAAGAACAAATGTTAATCGGAGACAAGCAAATTGGCTAAGGCGAAAGTCCTAACGAAGGATGAAATCAAGCGTGTGATGCGTATCGCAGAGACAGGCAGAAATGGCCTTAGAGATCGGACCGCGATTTCATTGAGTATTTTCGCTGGAATGCGAATTGGCGAGATAGCAAAGCTAACGATCGGTGACGTTCGAGGGCTTGATGGCAAAGCCGTAGAAATCATCAATCTTAGCAAGCATCAAACGAAGGGGCAGCGTTCACGGCGTGTTTTCCTTTCGGACGAGCTGCGCAAACTGCTCAACGTCTACCTCGCGAAAATCAGCCCGCTTGACGATAGTAGTGCACTCATTCGTTCATCACGCACTGGCTCCCACTTCAGCAACGTCAGCTTGAGCCTGCGCTTCAAAGCGATCTACGCTCAAGCTGGCATCAAGACGTGCAGTCATTCAGGGCGTAGAACATTCGCCACGAGGTTGAACGCGGCGGGCATTGGGATGGCGACAATTCAGCAGGCAATGGGCCATGCAAATATCGCTACAACAGCAGGCTATTGCTGGATTAGCGATGAGCAGCTGGTGAATGCGGTCAATGTACTTTAAACATGGATGCAGGCCATGACACAGACAAGGCAATGGTGGGTACTTGTGCACTACAGATATGAGCCAGGAGCTGGCTTCGGTAAGCAGTATGTGGCAGCGACCAACGCATACGAGGCAATTCAAATGGCTAAGGCTTTGTATGGGAAGCTGCTAATCTCACACAGTGTCGCGCCTGCTTGACATAAACTGCAGATAATTGTCCCTTGAAGGGACGCAGTAATGTAAGTGGGTAGCAATACCGCTCCCCCATGAACCGTTGCGAGCTATGTTGGCCTTTGTATTGAAGTTGTTCGCTGGCAATCCCAACGTGACTTAAATTTCCAGTCGGGCATGAACCAATCGCCTTGACCTTCAGCATCCTAAAGCGAACATATGATCTAGTATGCCAAAGTGTGAACCCTATAACTAGTCGGAGCGCTTCTCACCTGAGCTAGAAGTTATGATAATTGTTCTGGATTTTTTGAAACACCAGGAGGGAAAGCGGTGGTGAAATAATTTACAAGAAATATCAATTTTCTAGTTAAAACGATCCATTCCCGCTCAAATACAAGACGATTTTTCTATTGATTTTGGCTCCAATAATCTAAAGAGTTTTGCCACGCTATCTTCGCCGCCTTTAGAGCTTCACCATAATCTTGCAACGGAGTGCACGATCTATTGATCGTAAAGCTTACACTACCAGAATAACACATTCCCTTTATACCTGGATAGCGCGCTGCGATGCAAGCGTTGATGTTCGCCGCCTCAGCACAGTCAGCTCGTTCCATCTGCTCTCTAGCTTCACAGGCTTCGGCTTCTTTACGCTTTTGCGGATTATAGTCAGTTTCTTCAGACCAGTCTCCACTGTTCAAATCATAGACAACTCTATCGGGATCGTCCTTCCCTACCTTTGCTGTTTGAGCAAAGAAAATCAGCTTATTGCCATCTATTGAATATGAAGTCGCTTTTTGGGAGTACCTATTTTCATTAACCTCATCTACTACGTTGTGTACATATATTGCGCCAGTTGAGGGATCACTGACCATTCTCAAAACCTCATTGCCGCTTTCTTGATGATTACATGACACCGAAATCTGAGGCAGTGAAACTTCCGACGCAATAGTTTCATTAGGCGATTCCGTTGCGGAATTGTCCACAGACGTTTCCGCATTAGACTGGCTGGTCGTCGCGTCGTCCGAAGAACCGCAGCCACTCAGCGCCAGCGCTGAAGCGATAGCCGTCGTCCAAACCTGTTTTTTCATATTACTTCCAATCGTATAAGTATTTGGTCAGGTTGCGGGACTTAAAACGCTTGATGCAAGTGCATATGCACGCCATAATGCCGAGCGCCATTCACCTTCCAAGACACAATCTCCTTCACTTAGAGTCTAAGGTCTTTGGAATATGCTTGAGAAAATCACTCCCAATATCAATTGACTACTATCATGCCAGCTCATTTGTCAAATAGTGGAAAAGCTTCTCTCGTCAATTTTGCCCGCTAATTTGACTAAATGCCTGCCTCTGCTTTACCATAAGTCTAATTATACTTGAGAAACTACTGGCAGAACTTCTACCTTCCTCAGGAATGGTTGAGCTGTCGATACAATCCGCCGTCGCAAGCCAAATATCGTTTTTAAGGCCCTTGGGCGTGCTGTATAGACCACCCTCTTGGACACCTGCGATTTCACTGTCCGAGTATTTTTGTCTCGTAGTCTCAACCACACAGCTGCGCCATTCATCAACCTTTGACTGTCCAAAAAACGCTTCCATAGCTTGCATATTGAGAGCTTGATACGAGATAGAGTCAAACTCACCACTGATCACTGCTCTAGCTTTTGAACTTTGGCTATCGCACCCGACCAGCACTAGCGATATGGCGCCAACGGCTGCTAACTTCAGTACTCCGCCATTCATGGATCCACTCCCTCTTAACTCAGCAAAAATTTGTTAAAATTATTTTCAAAGAGGAAATGATATTTAAGTGAAATTTGCAATACCTATTTCGAAGCCCAGTCCATGTGATCGCCATCGAATTTGAGTTGATCGCTCATTCTTAATTAGCAACGAGCCTGATGAAATCGTTTAGAATCTCTGGTCTCAAACGACAAAAGACAAAATGCTGGCTCGTCAAAATCATCATTCTCATCCCAACTATTCACAGCTCGATAACGAATAATTTCACGCATTTCTGGAGTAAGTGCGCTCGTCTCCAGATCGATGTTCAGCTCACGCTTTAGGCCGCGTGTACCAAGCGTCATCAACTCGAAGCCGCCCTGCATGTAGAGTTCAAAAAGGCTATCATGGAGCCTTTTCTGGCTATCGAGGAGATCTTGCCTCATCGCGCTATCGCCTTTGCCGTCTTGCGAAACGACGCATCATCGTTATCCGCCCTATAGACCTGCGAACGCAATGCTCGCTGCTGATCAGCCATCGATAGGTCAGCTTGTCGTATTCCCTGCTGAATCGAAGAAAGCTCCTCTCGCTGCTTTTGAGAGCCTTCACCACTACCTTGAGCATCGTCTTTGCTGTTGACGCCTTTTTCCTTCTGAGGACCTTTCTGAGGCGCTTTTTGGGATATCGCAGGCTTATTTTTGCGGCACTGTTTCACCAGATATGTGTTTCTTTTGGCTAATTCGGATGAAAGTTGCTGGGTAACGCCTGTGAGCATTTTGATGTCGCCATCGATTTGATCGCTTTCAGCCTCGCTTGATAATTGAACCAATAAAGCCAGCCATCGACTAATCTCTTCCCGTGCGTCCATATGACAAATCCTCTTCGAGTGTATTTATCACTGGGTTGAGCGGTTATCGGAGGATCTAATGAAAGTTAGTGAAGCCAAAAGGAAAGCTTTAGAGCTATTCCGCAAAGACGATTACCAAACCCTATTTGAGCGTCTTTTCGACGAAACTTCAGGGCACGAATATAGTTGGGACACTCGGTCTGACGATCCTAACTGGCCTGTAAGTCTCAAGCTTCAAGGAGATGAAGTTTGGGAGACAATCCAGCTAAACGATTTTGAAATACAGATATCGATGGTTCCGTTTTCAATTGGAGGGCACTTTGCGAGCTTTGGTTGTGGCTACGGAAATGATGTCTGTATCGCAAAGGCTATGATGAACAACGAAACCGTCATAATTTACGAATTTGATCACCTAGACCCTTTCAATCCCCTGAACATCTACCGAAACAGCGAACTCCTCGATATCCATGAGTATCACCACAACCCATCGTTTTATGAAATGTTGGACGCCTATCGACAGCTTTTGAAACTAAGGGCCCAAAGAAAAGATGACGCTCGGGAGGCGGAGCTCGCCAAACGCTATGCGGGCAAATTCACATTCTAAGATGCCGCGCAACGAAGATAAAAGTGTCTTGCACCAGACACTTTCACATCGAGCCCAATTTCTCAGCCAACTGATAAGGCACGAGATGCGTGTAGCGAAACAGCATTCGCGGGTCTCGATGACCGCTGATTAATGCGACTTCTGGCATCGATAAGCCCAGTTCGAAAAAGCGAGATATCGCTTCGTGTCTTAGATCGTGAAAATGAAGATCGTTGATACCCGTCTTCAGCATAATGCGCCGCCAGCACATCTTCAAAGCATCGCTGGTCACATCGAAAACCGAACCCTTCTTCGTCGTCTGGTTTCTAAGAATATTGAGTGCGGCATTGGTCAAAGGGACGGTTCGAGCAAAACCGTTCTTGGTCATAGGTAAATGCGCTGTTCTGCGCTTCAAATCGACATGATGCCATTGAAGCGAAAGGATTTCGCCACGACGCATTGCGGTTTGAAGAGCGAATAAGAAAACGGCGATGATGTCGTCTCGTTCAATTTCGGTGAGAGCATCAACGACTAGCTGGATTTCATATTCGGAGACACGCCTACTCCGTGCGTTGCGTATCTTGGGGTATTTCACGAACTCAGCAGGGTTTTCTTCAATGTCGTAACCCCATTCATATTTTGCGATGTTGATCGACTGCTTGATGATGTGAAGCTCACGACAGACGGTGCTGGGCTTGGCTTCGAGCAATCGGTTGTTTCGAAACTGCGCTATGGCGTTTGGGCTAAGCTCATACAGCGTTAGATCGCATACGGGCGCTCTTAACAGCTTGGCTATGCGATATTGTTCGGTTTCACGGCTGATCTTTTGGGCTGAGACATCTTCGATGTAGCGTGTCAGCACATCTCGCAATGTGATCTTTCGAGGATCGAAAAGCTGCCTAAGCGTTCTAAGCGAACTTCGTTTCGCCTCTTCCTTGTTCGCCCAAGCCACAGCTTCAGCGTGGCTTTTGAAGTTTCTGGTTACAGGCTCAAATCCTTTGCGGCGAATTTGAACGCAATATCCATGTCTACGCTTAGTTATCGTTGCCAAATCATCTGCTCATTGTGATCCTATTGTGATCCAGAGCATGACAAATTCATCGGAAATTCCGTTAGCGCATTGCCATTAGAGCGCGAAAAACGCTGATGTTGCAGAGGGTTATAAAGGAATTGAAAATGGTGGGCGTGGCAAGGATTGAACTTGCGACCCCTGCGATGTCAACACAGTGCTCTACCACTGAGCTACACGCCCACACTTATTTTTCTGAGCGATTTGGCCAAGTTTGAATCGGGCCAGATCGTCGGGGTTCGGCGCCAATAGCGGCGATGATGGCGTCTGGCAAGCGCCTATCTGGTCTCTATCCGCCTTCTGTCGACGCAGCTTCATGGCTGAGCACCTGACGGACTTGAGACACCAATTCTTTCAGATGAAATGGCTTGGATAGAATTTTGGCCTGAGGAACCGTGGCCCCTGCGCGCAGCGACACGGCCGAAAAGCCTGTAATGAACATGATCCGGATTGCGGGCTGAAGGCGCGCCACGCGCTGAGCCAACTCAATTCCGTCCATTTCCGGCATAACAATGTCAGTGAGTAGCAAATCAAAGGCTTCGCCAGACATAATATGGGCCAAAGCATCCGTCCCACGGTCAACCGCGACAACACAATAGCCAGCCCGCTCCAGCGCGCGGGTAAGATATTGGCGCATGGCATCATCATCTTCGGCCAGCAAAATATCAATCATCGCGCGCTCTGACCTTGCTCATTGTTCAATGGGACCCTTGCCATCCCTAATCGCTGAATCTTAATTTTTTTCTTCGCTTAGGTGTGGGCGCGCCGCCGCGCCGCGCATCCAAAACATTGAACTGGTCGCCCTTGCCGCTTAGACAGGCCCGATGATCGCCAGCTTTCACCGGATCGGCCCAGAACACCTGAACTGGCCTGTTATCTTATCAGTGCCGCATGCCGGGCGGGATTATCCCGATGATTTGGCGGAGTATTGCCGCTTCACGCCCAAGCAGCTGCGCAGTTTGGAAGATCGGCATGCAGATCAGTTGATTGACCAAGCACAATCTGCAGGCTTTGCTGGGCTTGTTGCCCATACGCCCCGCGCCTTGATTGACCTAAATCGCGCCGAGCATGATGTTGATCCGGGGATGCTCTCTGCCCCCTTGGGCCCCACACCGCAATTATCCCCCAAGGCCCGAGGAGGCTTAGGCTTAATCCCCCGCCGCACAGCCAATTTAGGGGAGATTTGGCGGCACCGGCTGCACCCAGACCAAGTTCGCCGCCGCATTGAGCGCGACTATCGCCCCTATCATGCCGCATTGGCTGCGTTGTTAGAACAAGCCCGATTGCAATTTGGTGGCGCTATTCTGCTAGATGTCCATTCCATGCCTCCCCTGCCACCCACGCGCGACGGCATGGCCCCAGACATTGTTATTGGAGACAGATTCGGTCGCAGCGCGGGCCAAGTGATTGCCCAGCACGCGGCAAGATCAATCCAGTCCGCTGGCTTTCGCCTCGCGTTCAACACGCCTTATGCTGGCGGGCATATTCTGGACCATCATAGCCGGCCCGAGGATAATGTTCACGGCCTGCAGATTGAAATTGACCGCAGCCTCTATCTCGATGCGCAGTTGGATGAGCCCACGCTCGGACTGACCAGAATGAACCAGCTCATCTGTCAACTTGCCCAAGATTTGTCAGACAGCCTGCTTGCGCAGAGCCTACCGCTCGCCGCTGAATAAAGAACCACCCTGTGCAACGCACAGGGTGGCCAAGGTTCAGGGAGGAAACACACCTCGAAAGGTGCGCCGAGAAGGGGCGCGAAAAGGGGAGTACGCGCCGCTGCTCAACTCAGAATGTAGGAGGCTAAGGTTTCGGTTTCAAGAAAAAGCAAAGGCGGCCCTCCAACTTTATGGAGAGCCGCCTTAGGCTTTTGATTTTAGGGGAATTTGGCGCGATTAGCCTTGGGCTTCGCCAGTCTCAACCTTGCCCTGGACCAGCTGGCGACCAAAGACTTCGCGCATCTGAGCCAAGGAGAAGAGATGCGCATAGACCAGCGGCAAAAAGCCTGACTGGTTCATCTTGCGCAATTGATCCCCGCGCAATTCACGCAGTTTTTCTTCGTTCACCATCTGGAAGCCCCGATAAATGAACGGCGGCTGTTCTGGATCCGGTTGGATCGAGACTTCGCCATCCATCAAAAGGCCACTTTCTGCCAGATCTGCCATGAACGCTTGGGTGCGCTGAGCAGCTTGTTCAAACTGCTCGCAAAAGCCGAGAATATCCTTGGTTGCGTCAGTGGGCTCGCCATTGTCGAACAGCGGTGTGCCCTCTTCAAAGGCGCCAATCGCGTCTGCAGTCGGGTCAAAGCAGACCGACAATTCTTCGCTATCATCCCGCAGCTTAGCCAGCATGAAGGGGTAGCGGCGGACATAGGCCGGAACATAGACTGTTTCCGTGAACTTGCCGTCTTCTCCCATGAAGACATTAACGCCCTCATTCAGGCCCATCAGCGCCAAAGGCACAGGATTGTCGCCCGCCGAAAAAATGATCGGAAAGAAACGCTGCGCAGGTGCAAACTCTTCAACTGTCAGAGGAATTGCATGCTGATCAACCAACCAGGGGGCGGTGTCCATGGGCCGCGCCTTCCAATCAGCATGGTCAAGCGATGAAAGCGGAACCAAGTCCTTATAAAGCAACGGAAGGACATTTTGCGGCGCGCTGGCCATAGGAAATCTCCTGCATCGGGATAGGAATATGCTTGGAGGAAGCTCCTATGGCGGTGCCACAGCGAGTGCAAGAGTAAAAGCCATGCAGCTCGGGATGATCTGCTTTCAGCTGTGGATCACGGAATAAGCTTACCGGGGTTCATAATGCCCTTCGGGTCAAGCGCAGCCTTAATTGCGCGTAATGCCGTGAGACGGGCGGGCGAAGACAATCGGCCAAGCTCATCCCGCTTCATTTGGCCAATGCCATGTTCTGCCGAGATGGATCCGCCTGCAGCGGTCACCAAATCATAGACCATATGGCTGGCGGCCTTGCCCGTGGTCAGTCGCCATTCTGGGCCATTGACGCCAGCAGGCGCGCGGACGTGAAAATGCACATTCCCATCGCCCAAATGGCCATAAGCGTTCACAGACACACCGGGAAACGCGCGTTCGACAGCAAGGCTGGCCTCACGAATAAAGCGCGGCATATCGTCTACCGCCACGGAAATGTCATGCTGCATGGCAGGGCCATGTGCCCGTTCTGCCTCGGAAATGGAGTCGCGTAGCTTCCAAAACCCCTCTGCCTGCGCTTCGCTGGCCGCCAAAGCGGCATCCTGACACAATCCAGCCTCTAATGCAGTGGCCAGAAGCGCTTCCAAAGCCACATCAGGTGCAACAGCAGCCGCGTTGGTGCGCACATATTCCACCAGCACGTGCCAGGGATGCGCGCCACCCAAGGGGGCGCGCGTGCCCCGAATATGCTGAAGCACAAGCTGTAGCGAGCCATCTGGCACCAGCTCAAAACTTTCAATGGCTTCGCCTGAGTCAGACTCCAGCCGCCGCAACAAACTCAACGCCGCTTCAGGGCTTTCCACCCCGATCCACCCCACAGCGCGATCCAAAATATCAGGCACAAGCCGCAAGCTGGCTGCAGTTACAACTCCCAATGTGCCTTCGGCTGCCACCAGCAGCTGAGTCAGGTCATAGCCCCGATTGTCTTTTTTAAGGGCCGCCAAACCCTCATAAAGCTGCCCGTCAGGCAACACGGCTTCAACCCCCAAAACCAGCTTGCGCATGGTGCCAAAGCGCAGGACCTGCGTGCCGCCCGCATTGGTTGACACCAGCCCACCAATTGTGGCCGATCCGCGGGCGCCCAATGTGAGGGGAAAGCGGCGCCCCTGCGCGCGCGCCGCATCATGCAAATTGGCCAAAATCACGCCTGCCTCGGCAACAACGATATTGGCGTCCGCATCGAGACTGCGAATGGCATTCATCCGCCGGGTGGATAGGATGATCGCATGTCCCTGCGCATCTGGCGTTGCCCCACCCACCATAGAACTGTTGCCGCCTTGGGGAACAATCGGAATATGATGCTCAGCCGCAAGGCGTATAACAGCCTGCACCTCTGCCACTGAGCCGGGCGACACCAAAGCAGCAGCCTTGCCCGTATAGAGCGTGCGCCAGTCTGTCAGCCAGGGGGCAATATCCTGCGCATCAGTGGTAAAACCCTTAGGGCCCAGTAAGTGGGAGAGCTTTTCAGCAACACGAGGGTCAAGCATCTTCATCTCCGCAGGCAAGGGCGTCCGTTAAGCCATTGCCATGCAATTCATCATCTGTTCAACCGCAGAACGACAGATGCGTTCGAATCATGGGCCAAAAACGAATGATTATTTTGGGGTTTGCTGTTGCAGCTGCACTGCCTGGGGCTTCGGCTCTGGCCAGCGGCGTGCGCGAAGCCCCGGTTCCTGGGCCAGAAATCGCGCAAATGGTCATCGAACGTCGCGTGGTCATCCGGGTGACGCCGCACCAAGTGCGGGAGCGCCCACGTGTGAGCTTCCGCGAATGGCGCGAAAAATCGGCGCCGAAATGTTTTCCTATCAACGCACTTGCTGGCATTTTGATTAGCAAGCCCGATAGTATCGATATGGTTTTACGCGGTGGCCAGTTGGTGCGTGCGCGATTGGAGCGCGGCTGCCCCTCAATTGATTTTTACTCGGGCTTTTATTTGCAACCAACCCGCGACGGGCGGTTGTGCGCGCACAGGGACATGATCCACTCGCGCACAGGCGGGGCCTGTGAGATTGAGAAATTCCGAACTCTGGCACCTCCTCGCCCCTAGCTTGTGCCGGGTCGGCATGGCTTTCACTTGACTTTTGCGCCGGTTGCGCCAAGGCCCACCAAGTCAGCGCAAATTGCGCTTAATTTCATTTCCGGACCTTTTATTGCATGAGCTTTGCCGATCTCGGCCTTTCCGATGAATTGCTCCGCGCTGTTACGGAAGCCGGCTATGATGAGCCGACGCCAGTACAGAACCAGGCCATCCCCAGCGTCTTAATGATGCGCGACCTGATTGCCATTGCCCAAACCGGCACTGGCAAGACAGCCGCATTTGTTTTGCCCATGATTGATATTCTGGGTGAGGGCCGCACACGGGCGCTGATGCCCCGTTCTCTCATTCTAGAACCCACGCGCGAATTGGCTGCGCAGGTGGCCGAGAACTTTGAGAAATACGGCAAATATCACAAGCTCTCTATGGCGCTGCTGATTGGCGGCGTGCAAATGGGCGATCAGGTCAAGGCGCTGGAAAAGGGCGTCGACGTTCTAATTGCGACGCCAGGCCGCCTGATGGATCTGTTTGAGCGCGGCAAGATATTGCTCACAGGGTGCAATCTGCTGGTGATTGATGAGGCAGACCGCATGCTCGATATGGGGTTCATCCCAGATATTGAGAATATCTGCACCAAATTGCCAACCAACCGGCAGACACTTTTGTTTTCGGCTACAATGCCACCGCCAATTAAAAAGCTGGCGGATCGGTTCTTGTCGAACCCCAAGACCATTGAAGTCGCGCGACCCGCCACAACCAACATCAATATTGCGCAATTCTTGGTCGAAACCGAGCAGCGCAAAAAGCGGGAAACACTGCGCAACATTATTCAGGCAGAAGATGTCCATACGGCGATTATCTTTTGCAACCGCAAGACAACCGTGCGTGAATTGGCAACCAGCCTCAAGCGCCATCGCTTTAAAGCCGGGGAAATCCACGGCGATATGGATCAACCGTCCCGCCTGCGGGAGCTTGAGCGGTTCAAATCTGGCGATATCAACTTACTTGTGGCGTCTGATGTCGCTGCCCGCGGGTTGGACGTCAAAGGCGTGAGCCACGTCTTTAACTTCGATGCGCCGTGGCACCCGGATGATTATGTCCACCGCATTGGCCGTACGGGTCGCGGCGGGGCCTCTGGCCGAGCCTTTACGCTCGTGACGAAAGAAGATGCCGAAGCGATTGAGAATATCGAGAAGCTGACAGGCCTGAAGATTGAGCGCCTATCTTCGCAAGGGGGCGCAGCAGACGCTGGCCCCGAGCAGGAGAGCCCCCCTGCGGCGGCTAAAGCGCCACGCACAAAGCCGGCAGCCAAGCCGCGCGCAGCCAAGGTGCAAGAGGCTAAAGCCAAGCCCGCCCCAGCACCCTCAGCACCGCCGAAGCCCAAGGCCGCGCCGGACCATGGGGATGATGGATGGAATGGGCCTGTTCCAGACTTTCTGGCACGCGGCTTTAACTAAGGCAGCCCCGCACGGCGCGCATCTGCGCCCACCCCTTGCCTGCTCTAGCTATTGCGAAAGGCCCAGCGCAACAGGGTGTATCCAAAAGGACGCTGGGCTTTGCCGGCCCGGATCTGGGCCATAGACAGTGCAGATGGACGCGGCCTGAGCGGCGCGGGGGCAAAGCCAAATCTTAAAGCAAGTGCGGTCATGCAGCAGCTTATGCCATCCAGAGGCTGCAATCGCATGACATTGGCATGACAGACGTGTGACAAAGGCTTGGGTGGCAGGGGACATCCCTCCCCGCCTATATTAGCCCAGGATAGTCTCAATCTGGCTGGTCACAACATCAATGGCAGCCATGCCATCGACTTTCTTCAGCAAATGGCGGCCTTCATAAATTGGCAAAATCGGTGCAGTCTTGGCCCGATATTCCGCCATGCGCGTGCGGACAGTTTCTTCATTATCGTCCGGGCGACGCTTAAACTCTGTCGAGCCGCAAGCATCACACACGCCAGCCTGTTTCGGCTGTTTGAACGTGTCGTGATAGCCTTCGCCACATTTGCCGCAGGTGAAACGACCCGTGATCCGTTCAACCAGTGCCTCTTCATCAACGGCCAGCTCGATAACATGATCGAGCTTGCGGCCACGTGCGGCCAAAATTGCATCAAGCGACTCTGCCTGCGCAGCTGTGCGTGGATAGCCATCAAAAATGACGCCAGTATCAGGCGAGAGCTTATCCAAAGCCTCGCCAATAATGCCAGAGACAATCTCATCGGAAACCAGCTCGCCAGCTTCCATGATTGCTTTGGCCTTAAGGCCAACGGGCGTGCCGTCTTTCACGGCCGCCCGCAGCATATCGCCGGTGGACAGTTGCACCATGCCGCGCTCGTCTTGCAAACGGCTGGCTTGCGTTCCTTTACCCGCGCCGGGCGGGCCTAGCAGAATGATGTTCAACGCCGTGCTCCCCCCTTGAGCTTCGCCTTCTTGATCAGATCACCATATTGGTGGGCCAACATATGGCTCTGGATCTGCGTAACTGTGTCCATCGTCACGTTCACGACAATCAGCAAGCTGGTGCCGCCAATCGCCACAAAACCTAAGCTCGAGAACATAAACTCTGGCACGAGGCAGACTAGGGTCAAATACGCCGCCCCAACAACTGTGATGCGCGTCAGAACATAATCGAGATAGGTCTCAGTGTTCTTGCCCGGGCGGATACCAGGAATGAACCCGCCATAGCGCTTCAAATTATCTGCGGTTTCCTCTGGGTTGAACACAACCGCCGTGTAGAAAAAGCAGAAGAAGATAATGCCCAGCGCATACAACGCCATGTACAGCGGGGAGCCATGCTGCAGAGCGTTGGTCACGCCCAGCACAAAATCACCCATTTTGCTGTCCTGCGTGGCATCTTGCCCGGCAAATTGCACCAGCGTCAGAGGCATCAACAGAAGCGATGAGGCAAAGATCGGCGGAATAACGCCAGCCGTGTTAATCTTCAGCGGCAGAAAGCTCTTATCTGCCTGCATCATGCCCCGCTGCGTCTGACGCTTAGGATATTGGATCAAAACACGGCGCTGCGCGCGCTCCATGAAACAAATAAAAGCAATCAGAGCGATCACGGCCACACCAATGCCCAAAACCATCAACGGCTGCATGGTGCCGGTACGGCCGCCTTCAAATACCTGAGCCAAAGTTTGCGGCAAAGTTGAGACGATGCCGGCCATGATGATCAGCGAAATGCCATTGCCAATGCCACGACTGGTGATCTGTTCGCCCAGCCACATCAAGAACATGGTCCCGCCCAAAAGCGCGGTAACGCAGGCCACGCGGAACAGCGGGCCGGGCTCTACAACGGCAGACAGCCCTTGTGTCGCGCCCCAGCTTTCAAGCCCCACGGCAATGAAATAGCCTTGCACAATCGTCAAAACGACCGTGCCATAGCGGGTATATTGGTTCAGCTTCTGCCGCCCGCTTTCGCCCTCTTTCTTCAGCGCCGCGAGTGTCGGCGAGAGCGATGTACCCAACTGCACAACAATCGATGCCGTGATATAGGGCATCACGCCCAGCGCGATGAGGCTCATCCGCTCCAGCGACCCGCCAGAGAACATGTTAAAGAAATCAAGCACCCCGCCTTTGGTGGTGTTGAACAGCGCTTCGAGCGCCTTGGGGTCGATCCCCGGCAGCGGCACATGGCTCAGCAGACGGAAGACAACCAACGCCCCAAGCGTAAACCAGATGCGATTCTTGAGCTCGGTCGCCTGCGAAAAGCGGGAAAGATTAAGACCGGCCATCTGTTCGGCGGAACTTGCCATGGATATCGACACCCTTGAAATAAGAACGGCGGGTCAGCCCCAAGGGACAGCCCGCCGATCCATATAAAGATTCTTCAGCTATTGTCTAAGCCCTGAGCAAGTTTTCCTCAGGCTTTTGCCTTAGCCTTGGTCGTGCCCTTCTTGGCAGCGGCCTTTTCAGCAGCCGGAACGACGTGAATCACGTCCACCGAACCACCAGCCTTTTCAACTGCAGCCTTTGCCGCAGCCGAAGCGCCAGCAACACGCAGATTGATCTTGGCCGTAATCGCGCCCTTAGCAAGAATACGGACGCCATCCTTGCCACCACGGGCAACACCTGCCGCCTTTAGTGCGTCATGATCGATAACGCCCTTGGTATCGAGCTTCTTGGCATCCACCAGCTTCTGGATCGCGCCAAGGTTCACCTCAGCATAATCCTTGGCGAAAATATTGTTAAAGCCACGCTTCGGCAGGCGCATGTGGAGCGGCATCTGACCGCCTTCAAAGCCTGCGATCGAAACGCCTTCACGGCTCTTCTGACCCTTTTGGCCACGGCCACCGGTCTTGCCCTTGCCAGAACCGATGCCGCGTCCAACGCGCATACGGCCCTTACGGGCGCCAGGATTATCACGAATTTCATTGAGTTTCATTGTGCTGCACTCGCTAAAAAGTACGGGTCACAGCCCGCACGGGTGTCGCTTAAGCCCTGGGATGATGCGCGCTTAACATCCCGGATCCCGCTTTAAGGGCGGGATGCCCGACGCCATTAGGCGTCGAGCACTTCCACCATGTGGCGAACCTTCTGGATCATGCCACGCACAGCGGGCGTATCTTCCAGTTCGGACACACGATGCATCTTGTTGAGGCCCAGGCCAATGAGCGTAGCCCGCTGGTCCTTGGTCCGGCGGATCGGCGAACCGACCTGCTTGATTTTGATCTTAGCCATCGTCGATTACTCCGTAACCGCTTCAGCGTCAGCCATGGCTTCCGCTGTGTTGGCACCGCCACGCTTCAGAAGATCAGCGATCTTCTTACCACGACGCTGCGCCACCGACTTCGGGCTCGTCTGCTCGGTTAGAGCAGCAAAGGTCGCCCGGATCATGTTATAGGGGTTCGAGGTGCCAATCGACTTGGTGACGACGTCTGCCACACCAAGCGATTCAAACACAGCGCGCATCGGACCACCAGCGATGATGCCAGTCCCTTGCGGGGCCGTACGCACCGTCACGCGGCCTGAGCCAAAGTGACCAGCGCCATCATGGTGCAATGTGCGGCCTTCCTTAAGCGGAACGCGAACCATTGCGCGTTTGGCAGCAGCCGTTGCCTTCGAAATGGCTTCCGGCACTTCGCGGGCCTTGCCATGGCCAAAGCCTGCACGGCCCTTACCATCGCCGACCACGACGAGAGCTGCAAAGCCGAAGCGCTTACCGCCCTTTACGGTTTTCGACACACGGTTGATGTGGACGAGCTTTTCAATCAGCTCTTCACCACCTTCTTCCGCGTTATTGCCACGACGATCGTCACGACGGCCACGGCCACCATCACGGCCACCACGGCCACGCTCGTTACCGCCGCGGCCACGGCCACGGCCACGACCTTCGGTCGCTTCCGGCGCACCAGCTTCTACAGCAGCTGCTTCGCCGCCTTGGATTTCGGTTTCGTCAGCCATTTAGAACTCCAATCCGCCTTCGCGGGCTGCGTCGGCAAGCGCCTTAACGCGACCATGGAACAGGAAGCCACCGCGGTCGAACACAACCTTGGTGACGCCAGCCTTCTTGGCACGCTCGGCAACAGCCTTGCCTACCAGCGCAGCGGCATCGACATTGGCGCCCGACTTGCCACGCACGTCCTTTTCGACGGTCGAGGCAGCAGCCACAGTCTTACCCGCAGCATCATCAATGATCTGCGCGTAAATGTGACGGCCCGAACGATGCACCGAAAGGCGCGGACGCTGGCCACCACGAGCCCGCAGCGAGGTGCGGACGCGCTGACGGCGCTTTTCGAATGTTGAAAGCTTCTGACCCATTACTTCTTCTTACCCTCCTTCCGGAAGATAAACTCGCCACGATAGCGAATGCCCTTGCCCTTATAGGGCTCCGGCTTACGCCAGCGGCGGATTTCTGCGGCGATCTGACCAACCTTCTGGCGATCTGAGCCAGAGATTTCGATCGTCGTCTGATCCGGCGTCTTGATGTCGATGCCTTCCGGCACGTCGATGTCAATGTCATGGCTATAGCCAAGCTGCAGCTTGAGCTTCTTGCCCTGTGCGTTGGCGCGATAGCCGACACCCGTCATTTCGAGCGTCTTGGTAAAGCCATCAGTCACGCCCGTGATGAGGTTCTGGATCAGCGTACGCTGCATACCCCAGAATGCGCGGGCGCGCTTCGTGTCATTCGCCGGACGAACAGTCAGCAGACCATCTTCCAGCGTATAGGTCACATCATCGGCCTTCGGCATAGAGAGAGTGCCCTTCGGGCCCTTCACTTCAATGATGCTGCCATCGATCGAGGCCGTGACGCCTGCCGGAATCGCAACCGGCTTTTTGCCTGTGCGGCTCATCAGAACACCTCCGCGAGAACTTCGCCGCCGACATTCTGTTCGCGCGCTTCCGCGTCGGACAGAACACCCTTTGGCGTCGAGACGATGGTGATGCCAAGACCATTACGGACGCGCGGCAATTCCTTGGAACCGGAATAGACGCGACGGCCAGGCTTCGACACGCGAGCGACGTGCTTGATGGCCGGCTGGCCTTCAAAATACTTCAGCTCGATACGAATACCCGGGTGTGCCCCCAGAGATTCGTCATGATAGCCACGGATATAGCCTTCGCGCTGAAGGACATCGAGAACGCGAACACGCAGCTTAGAAGCTGGTGTCACGACGCTGTCCATCTTGGCACGCTGGCCATTACGGATACGGGTGAGCATATCACCCAAGGGATCGGTCAATGCCATGTCTTTATCCCCTTACCAGCTTGACTTGGTGACGCCGGGGATCAGGCCCTTATTGGCCAGATCACGCAGCTGCACACGGCAAAGCCGGAATTTGCGATAATAAGCGCGCGGACGACCAGTGAGTTCACACCGGTTGCGGACGCGGGTCGGAGTGCCGTTGCGCGGAATTTCCGCAAGCTTCAGGCGCGCGATGAGGCGCTCCGTTTCGTCCTTGGATTCGTCGTTTGCGATCGCCTTCAGCCGAGCATAACGCCCCGCATACTTCTTAACGAGCTTCTTGCGACGCTCGTTCTTGTTGATCGAACTCAGTTTCGCCATGACTTAAGTTCTCTTCCTTCCGTCAGAGCAGCACCGCTTACGCGGCCTGCTTCTGCTCTTGATCTTGCGGGAACGGGAAACCGAACAGACGAAGCAATTCGCGTGCTTCTTCGTCGGTCTTTGCGGTGGTGGTGACAATGATGTCCATGCCACGCACCTTTTCGATCTTGTCGTAGCTGATTTCCGGGAAAACCAGCTGCTCCTTGAGGCCCATTGCATAGTTGCCACGGCCGTCAAACGACTTGGGGTTCAGGCCCCGGAAGTCGCGGACGCGCGGCAGCGCAATGGTGATCAGGCGATCAAGAAATTCGTACATGCGCTCACGACGCAAGGTCACCTTGCAGCCAATCGGCATGCCTTCACGCAGCTTAAACTGCGCGATGGACTTCTTAGCACGAGTGATAACAGGCTTTTGACCCGCAATCAGCTCCATTTCAGAAGCCGCGATTTCGACCTTCTTCTTGTCCTGAGTTGCTTCACCAACGCCCATGTTGATGACGATCTTGTCAAGACGCGGCACCTGAAGCGAGTTGGTGTACCCAAACTTCTCGGTCATCGCCTTGATGATCTGCGACTCATAAATGCCCTGCATACGGGCTTTGTATTTGTCAGCCATTGATCACTTCCCCGGACTTCACGGCCACGCGGACCTTCTTGCCGTCCCTGATTTCGAAGCGGACGCGCGTTGGCTTGCCCGTCTTCGGATCTTCGATCGCGACCTTCGAGACAGGAAGCGGGGCTTCCCGGCGCTCAAGACCACCCTGCGGGTTGGCCTGGGTCGGCTTTTTGTGGCGGGTGGCAATGTTCACACCAGCAACCACAACCTTGCCTTCCTTCGGCAGAGCAGCAGTCACTTCGCCGTGCTTGCCCTTGTCCTTACCGGACAGGACGACGACTTTGTCACCCTTTTTGATCTTCAGCGAAGCCATTACAGCACCTCCGGCGCGAGCGAGATGATCTTCATGAAGTTCTTCGCACGCAGTTCACGGCAGACCGGGCCGAAAATACGGGTCCCAATCGGCTCTTCGTTCTTGTTAACGAGGACGGCTGCATTGGTGTCGAACCGGATCGTCGAGCCGTCGGGACGGTGAATGTCCTTGGCGGTGCGGACGATAACGGCGCGGTGCACGTCACCCTTCTTCACCTTGCCGCGCGGCTGGGCTTCCTTGATCGACACAACGATCACATCACCCACGCCAGCAAAGCGACGCTTCGAGCCACCGAGCACCTTGATGCACTGAACGCGCTTGGCGCCAGAGTTGTCGGCAACATCGAGATTGGACTGCATCTGAATCATGGATCAGCCCTCCATCGGATCGGCAATTGCAGCAGCGCCGCCGACCTTCTCAATGACCTTCCAGGTCTTCAGCTTCGAAATTGGTGCGCATTCTTCAATGCGAACCATCTCACCCGTCTTGAAGACATTGCCTTCATCATGGGCGTGATACTTCTTCGAACGGCGAATGATCTTGCCGTAGAGGGGGTGTTTCACCTTCCGCTCTACCTTGACCACAACCGTTTTGTCGGTCTTGTCGGATACGACCGTTCCGGTCAGCACGCGCTTTGGCATGTCACCTGGTCCTTACTTGGCCGCAGGGGCAGCGGAACGCTGCGCCTGAAGCGTCTTGATGCGGGCGATGTCGCGGCGCACTTCTTTAATGCGCGACGGCTTCTCAAGCTGGCTCGTCGCTGCCTGAAAGCGCAGATTAAACTGCTCACGCTTCAGGTTAGCGAGGTCTTCAACCAACTGATCGTCGGTCTTAACCGTGAGATCGGCAATCTTGGTCATCATGCAGCTCCCAAGTGCGAGAAGTCACCCAGACGGGCAACGACCTTGGTCTTGATCGGCAGCTTTTCAGCCGCACGGCTGAAAGCGACAGCGGCGATCGGGCCCGGAACCCCGTCCAATTCGAACAGGATACGACCCGGCTTTACGCGGGCAGCCCAAAATTCGGGCGACCCCTTACCAGAGCCCATGCGGACTTCAGCAGGCTTCGACGACACAGGCACGTCTGGGAACACACGGATCCAGAGACGGCCCTGACGGCGAATGTGACGCGTGATAGCGCGACGGGCAGCTTCGATCTGGCGCGCAGTGATGCGATCCGGCTCGAGAGCCTTGAGGCCATAAGACCCGAAGTTCAACGTCGTACCGCCCTTGGCGTCGCCGTGAATGCGGCCCTTGTGCGCCTTGCGGAATTTGGTGCGTTTCGGTTGCAGCATTGCTCTATCCTAAACTCAGCGGGCCGGACGGACGCCAGAGGTCTGGGCGTCCATCATCAGGCGGTCCGTGGCCATCGGGTCGTGACCAAGGATTTCACCCTTGAAGATCCAGACCTTGATGCCGCAGACGCCATAAGCGGTGTGCGCTTCAGCTTCAGCGTAATCGACGTTTGCACGAAGGGTATGCAGCGGCACGCGGCCTTCACGATACCATTCGGTGCGAGCGATTTCTGCGCCACCCAAACGGCCAGCGCAGGTAATACGAATGCCCTCAGCGCCCAGACGCAGAGCGGATTGCACAGCGCGCTTCATCGCACGACGGAACGCGATACGACGCTCCAGCTGATCCGCGACGCCCTGAGCAACCAACTTGGAGTCGATTTCAGGCTTACGGATTTCAACGATGTTCAGCGACACGTCACCCGTGGTCATTGCAGCCAGCGTCTTACGCAGCTTTTCAATGTCCGCACCCTTTTTGCCGATGATCACGCCGGGGCGTGCAGCATAGATGGAAATACGGCAGGTCTTGGCGGGACGCTCAATAACAACCTTCGAAATTGCCGCTTGCGGCAGCGTCTTCAGGATGAACTTGCGCAGCTTCAGGTCTTCCAGAAGAAGACGGCCATAGTCCGCGCCATCGGCGTACCAGCGGCTGTCCCAGGTCCGGTTGATCTGGAGGCGAAGGCCGATCGGATTGCTCTTCTGACCCATGGCTTATGCTTCCTCTTGCACTTCGCGGACAACCACGCGCAGGCGGCTGAACGGCTTGACGATCCGCGTCGAACGACCGCGGGCGCGGGTCGCAAAACGCTTCATGGCCAGTGACTTGCCCACGCTCGCTTCGCTAACGACCAGGGCGTCAACGTCGAGATTGTGGTTGTTTTCGGCATTGGCGATAGCCGAGGCGAGGACCTTGCGGACATCGACAGCCATGGCCTTGGTGGAGAACTGAAGAATGTTCAGCGCGTCACCAGCCTTTTTGCCACGGATCAGGCCCGCAACGAGGTTCAGCTTATAGGCCGAACCGCGGATCATGGTGCCAACAGCCAAGGCTTCCTTGTCGCCAACGCGACGGGGAGATGCGGGTTTCGACATCAGCGCTTGCCCTTCTTGTCAGCGGCGTGGCCTGGGAAGGTGCGCGTCGGCGCAAATTCACCAAGCTTCATGCCAACCATGTCCTCGTTCACGAGCACGGGGATGAACTTGCGGCCATTATAGACGTTGAACGTCAGGCCAACGAACTGAGGAAGGATCGTCGAGCGGCGCGACCAAGTCTTGATCGGGCCGGCACGCGTACCGGCTTCCGCAGCGGCTTCTGCTTTCTTCAGCAGGTGCAGGTCTACAAAAGGACCTTTCCAGACGGAACGGGCCATGACTTACCTCTTCTTCTTCGCGTGACGCGACCGGATGATCATCTTGTCCGTCGCCTTGTTGGAACGCGTACGGGC
>JBEEOY010000009.1:0-2714 GCA_041191345.1 Pseudomonadota bacterium | reverse complement strand
ATGAAGACACGCGGATCGCGGATGACCTTACCGGTTTCTTCGTCCTTGTCCTGCAAATCAATCACCAAAACGCGTTTGGGCACACCCACTTGGATCGCGGCGAGGCCAATGCCCGGCGCGTCATACATGGTGTCGAACATATCTTTGATAAACGCACGCAGATCATCATCAATTGTCTCGACTGGAGTCGAAATCGTCTTGAGGCGCGGATCGGGCGTTTCGATAATCGGGAGAATAGCCATAAGCGTCAGTTAGGGTTGTGGGAGTTAAGGGTCAAGCCACAGGCCGCCGCGCGCGCAGCGCTTGGGCCAATGTGCCATCATCTAGATAATCCAATTCCCCACCCACGGGAAGGCCATGAGCCAGCTGCGTAATGCGCACCGGCGCATGTTCCAGCCGTTCTGCTATGTAATGCGCCGTCGTCTGCCCCTCGAGCGTGGCGTTCATGGCCAACACCACTTCATCCACGCCCCCGCCCGTCACGCGCGCCAAAAGGCCATCAATGTTCAAATCTTCGGGCCGCACCCCTTCCAATGCAGATAAACGCCCGCCCAGGACATGAAATTTTCCGGGAAACAAGCGAGAACGCTCAAGCGCCCATAGGTCCGCCACATCCTCCACCACGCACAGCATCCGCGCATCACGGCGCGGATCCGCGCAAATGCCGCAAGGGTCGCTGGTGTCGACATTGCCGCAAACATGGCAAGTCGCCAGCTTTTCATGCACCAGTTCCAGCGCACGCAGCAGCGGCAACAGCGCGCCATCGCGCCGTTTCAGCAAGTGCAACACCGCCCGTCGGGCCGATCTGGGGCCATAGCCGGGCAGCCGCGACAGGGCTTGTGCCAATTGTTCGATCTCAATCGATGCCATGTTTATGCTGATAGGGGGTTGCAATGCGGCTTGCCAAGGGCTTGGAAGAAAAGATGCGGATCATCTTCATGGGAACCCCCGAATTTGCAGTGCCAAGCCTCAACGCGCTGGTTGAGGCCGGGCACGATGTTGTGGCTGTCTATTCCCAGCCCCCCCGCCCGGCTGGGCGCGGCAAAACTTTAACTCCAACACCCGTCCACCAAAGAGCCATGGCGCTGGGGATTGATGTTCAAACGCCGCTGAGCCTCAAAGACGGCGCGGCCCAGGCCGCATTTGCTGCGCTCAATGCTGATATTGCCATTGTAGCCGCCTATGGCCTGATATTGCCACAAGCCATTTTAAATGCGCCGCGGCTTGGCTGCCTAAATGTTCATGCCTCGCTTCTCCCGCGCTGGCGGGGCGCGGCGCCCATCCACCGCGCCATTCTAGCAGGCGATATCGAAACGGGTGTGACCATCATGCAGATGGAAGCAGGGCTTGATACAGGCCCCATGCGTGCCAAGCGATCAACGCCCATTGGCCGAAAGACATCTGGCGCGTTGACGGCTGAGCTGGCTGATTTGGGCGCATCGCTGCTGATTGATGTTCTGACAGACCTGAATTCCCACCCGCCCGTTGACCAGCCTGAAGACGGTGTGACCTATGCCGCTAAGATTGATAAAGCGGAAAGCCGGATTGATTTTACGCAATCCGCCGACCAGGTGGAGCGCCAAATCCGCGCTTTTGCCCCTGCCCCCGGCGCTTTTTTTGAGCATCAGGGTGAGCGTATTCGCATTTTAGCAGCCGATGTCGCGGAGGGCGGCGGCAGCCCTGGCACCATAATCGACACTCTTATGACCATTGCCTGTGGCTCGGGGGCCATCCGCCCTGTTAGAGTGCAGCGCGCGGGCAAATCCGCAATGAGCACGGCTGAGCTTTTGCGCGGCTATACTCTCCCCCTAGGCACCCACTTGTCATGACACGCTTTCGCCTGACCGTGGAATATGATGGGCGCCCCTTTATGGGGTGGCAGCGCCAAGGCCATGGGCCCAGCGTGCAACAAGCAATTGAAGAGGCCATTCTTGCCATTACGCAGGAAGAGGCAGTTGTTCACGCCGCAGGCCGCACCGATGCCGGCGTTCATGCCGAAGCCATGGCAGCCCATGTCGATATTGCCCGACCTTTTGAGGCTTTCCGCTTAATGGAAGCCATCAACGCAAAGCTTCGTCCCCAGCCCATTGCAATTTTGGACTGCGCCGTGGTGGCCGATGATTGGCACGCCCGCTTTTCCTGCATTGGGCGGCGCTATGTGTATCGTCTGATCAATCGCCGGGCACCCTTGGCGCTGGACCAAGGACGGGCATGGCGCGTTGTCCAACCTTTAGATGCCGCAGCGATGCATGATGCCGCGCAAATCCTTGTCGGAACTCATGATTTTACCACTTTTCGTTCGGTCCATTGTCAATCCGCAAGCCCAGTTAAGTCTATCGACAAGATGAGCGTTGATCGCTTTGGCGAAGAGATTGAAGTCAATGTTGCCGCTCGATCCTTCTTGCACCATCAAGTGCGATCCATGGTCGGGTGCCTTGTGCTTGTGGGGCAAAGCAAATGGACCAAGGCAGATATGAAGGCCGCGTTAGACGCTAAGGACAGAGCAGCCTTGGGTTTTAATGCGCCACCAGATGGCCTTTATTTTGTGGATGCGCGCTATCCAGCCCCAGATGCTGGTCAAACCACAGACTGAAGATCCACAGCTGCCACAAGGCTCGGCTCCAATCAGCCTTGCCAGCGATGTGGGCGCGGGCAATCTCCTCAATCCATGTGGCGTTAAACCACCCTGTTTCCTGAACAAATCGCGCGTGAGA
>JBEEOY010000008.1:0-3641 GCA_041191345.1 Pseudomonadota bacterium | reverse complement strand
ATAGCGGCATTGATATTTGGGGCCTATATTGGCGTTGCTGGCCTGATGCTGGCGTTATGGCACATCTCGCCCATTTCGGCCCTTGCGCTCTTCCTCGCCTTTTCCGCCATCCATTTTGGGGATGATTGGGACATGCTGGATAATGGCCTGCTGCGCACCATGGCGGGTGCATCAGTCATTTGCGTGGCCGCCTTCTTCAATCCCGCTGCTGTGTCCGACTTATTCTTGGCCATGGCGGGGCCAGGGGCTGAGTGGATCCAAAGAATATTGGTCGCAATTGCCCCCGTTGCCATTTTGGTAACGATTGTTGGTATTTGGCAAGCCGTGAAGGCGGGAAGCCGCGCCTGGGCGCTGGCTCAGATTTGCGCGTTTATTGGCCTTGCCTATTTTCCGCCGCAAGTCGGCTTTTTGATCTATTTTGTGTTTCTGCATTCGCCGCTGCACATGCGCGGAATTGAGCACCGGCTGCCGCAATGGTCGCAGCTGGAGCTATGGCTCTATGGTGGGGTTATCTGTGCGAGTTGCTTTATCGGGGCCTATATTTTTGCGCCCGACTTTTTCTCGGTTGATCCCATGAAGATGTCATCCGCCGCCTTCCAAATTCTCTCTGTTGTGGCGGCGCCCCATTTATTATTGTCGCAATTCCTTGATCGGCGGCAGAGTGGTGAGCGATCAACGGCTGTTTCTGGCAGGTAAGGCCTTGATACAGGCATGAGACTCTTGGCATTTCCGCCGCCTCATGCCGAACGGGGCGCCCAGCAAGCGGGCTGGGCGATGCCGGATTATATTGTCCGGTTGTCGTGTTCGCTTCTCGTGTCAGCGTTTTGTCATTTACTCGCTTTGGCACTTCTGCAAATACCCCGCACCGCTAGATTTCGGGCGGTTAAGTGCAGATGGCATAGTCGCGGGCAGCAATGGCCCAGTCGGGCGGGCCATGTGGGGGATCAAGTTTGGCAGGCAAATCACAGCGTGATGCAGCCTTAAAGGGAATAGAGGCTGGTCGTGCGCGGTCCCTTGCGGTGCGCGCAGCGGCGCTGCTTATCCCATTAATGATGGCAGGTTGTGCGCCGCTTTTTGTGGTGTCCTCGCTGCAGCCGGGTGCTTTTCTGCTGCTCAACTTATCTTATTTGTCGCTGGCGATCCTTGCGGGGGGCATTGTTGTGGGCGCGCGCGCTGTTTTGCACCGCATGGGCCGCGCAGCACCGCTTGATCCCAGCCAAAAGCCGTGGTTGCTTGGCGCCATTGCGGCCACGGCAGTCACTCTATCTTATTTTCAGGTTTTCAAGCAGCTTGTTCTGCCCGGCCGGGGTTTCCCGCTTGATCCGCTGATCGCCGCGGCTGAACAGAAGCTGCTTTTTGGATATGATGCTTGGGAAGTGACACACGCGCTTTTCGGGTCGCTTCTGCCCACGCTTATTCTCGACACCGCCTATGCGCTGTGGCTGCCAATGATGTTCCTCTTTCCAGCCGCCGTGGTGGTTGCCATTGCCGATCGGCAGGTGCGTGGCCGACTTGTTGGCACTTGGGTCATCTCTTGGATTTTGATTGGCAGCTTTGGGGCATGGCTGCTGGCATCTGCGGGGCCGTGCTACTTCAATGCGCTGGTCGGGCCGCATGAAGGCTATGTGCGGATGACAGAGGCACTCCACGCGCTCGATCGTCAAGCGTCGCACTTTGGACTGAGTGTCCAGGCGCTCTATTTCCAAGATATGCTGCGCCAATCGCAGGGTGGGCCGTTGGTCTTCGCCAGTGGCATTTCTGCAATGCCCTCAATGCACGTGGCGATGGCCACTTTGTTCGTCATTGGTGCCTTCCAGAAATCCCGTCGACTTGGCTATTTCTTCCTGTGCTATGCCGTGCTCATCTGGATCGCGTCGATCCATCTGGGGTGGCATTATGCAGCCGATGGCATTTTGGGCGCGCTGATGATGACGAGCCTCTGGCTTGTGTCCGCACCCGTTGCGCGGCTCATTGCATTTGGCGTGCGGGCGGCTGCCCCCGCTAAGCAGCTTCAAACGTCTTAAGCTTGCCCGCGTGAATGGGATTTGACTTCGGCCATCGCGCGACGATATAGTTTCATTTGAAACCAAATATCGAAAGTCTGGCGCGTCATGGCCGATTTGTTTGAAAACCCCCTCGGCCTTGATGGCTTTGAGTTCATTGAATTCTGCGCCCCGGAAAAGGGCCTGTTAGAGCCAGTATTTGAAGCCATGGGCTTCACCCGCATTGCCCGCCATCGCTCCAAAGATGTGGACTTGTGGCGGCAGGGAGAAATTAACCTCATTGCCAATTATGAGCCAAAAAGCCCGGCCGCTTATTTCGCGGCAGAGCATGGCCCGAGCGCCTGTGGCATGGGTTTTCGTGTACGCAATGCCACCCACGCCTATCACGCAGCGCTTGAGCGGGGCGCAGAGCCCGTTGAGACGCGCACTGGCCCCATGGAGCTCCGCCTACCGGCCATTCGCGGCATAGGCGGTGCCATCATTTATCTGATTGATCGTTATGGCGATGGCCTGACCATCTATGACATTGACTTTGAGTATCTGCCGGACGTGGACCGCCACCCTGTTGGGGCGGGCCTAAAGCTGATCGATCACCTGACCCACAATGTTTATGGCGGCCGAATGGACCATTGGGCCCGCTTTTATGAGCGCGTCTTTAACTTCCGCGAAATCCGCTATTTTGACATTAAGGGCGAATATACGGGCCTCACGTCGCGCGCGATGACCGCGCCCGATGGCAAAATTCGCATTCCGCTGAATGAAGAAGGCCGAGGGGGTGGTGGTCAAATTGAGGAATTTTTGCGCCTCTATAATGGGGAGGGCATTCAACACATTGCCTTTGCCAGTGACGATTTGATTGCCAGTTGGGATCAGTTGAAAGGCTGCGGCACACCTTTTGCCCCGCCGCCGCCCAATGCCTATTATCAGATGCTGGAAGAGCGGCTTCCGGGCCATGGCGAGCCAGTGGAGGCGCTGCAAAGCCGTGGCATCTTGCTGGATGGATCCACGCAAGACGGCGATCCGCGTTTGCTCCTCCAAATCTTCTCACAGACGATGGTTGGCCCCGTGTTTTTTGAATTCATCCAGCGCAAAAAGGATGAGGGCTTTGGGGAAGGCAATTTCACGGCGCTGTTCAAATCGATGGAGCGCGATCAGCTTGAACGGGGCGCGCTGCACGTAGACGGGGCGGACGCATGACAACGGCCCCGCCAAAGCTCAGCCGCATCCACCATGTCGCCTATCGGTGCCGCGATGCGCAGGAGACAGTCAATTGGTATGCCCGCGTGCTGGGCATGGATTATGTGACGGCCTTTGCGGAAGATCATGTCCCCTCAACGGGCGACTATGATCCCTATATGCACGTTTTTCTCGATGCTGGCGGCGGCAATGTGCTCGCCTTTTTTGAACTGCCCAACCAGCCGGACATGGGCCGCGACCCCAATACGCCCGCCTGGGTGCAGCACATCGCATTTGAAGTGGCGGATATCGATGCGCTGCTGGCGGCAAAATCCCATATTGAGGCGCAAGGGGTTGAGGTGCTCGGCCCCACCTATCACGGCATTTTCCGCTCCATCTATTTCTTTGATCCCAATGGCCATCGGCTGGAGCTGGCGTGCAATATTGGCACGCCCGATCAGC
>JBEEOY010000007.1:0-6635 GCA_041191345.1 Pseudomonadota bacterium | reverse complement strand
CTCAAAGCAACAAGCTAGCACTGTCGCAAATTGATTTTTTGGAGAGTAATGATGACTGACTTGCCGACATCTAATGTGCAAATGCTGACCTTGGTAACACCAGAGGGCAAGCTGCAACTATCCTTGGCGGATGTGCCTGTGCAGGCACCGCGTGAAGACCAAGTCGTGGTGAAGGTGTTGGCAGCGCCCATCAACCCGTCTGACCTCGGTCTGTTGGTCGGGGCTGCCGATATGTCGACTGCCCGGGCAACGCAGCAACATGGTCGCCCGGCGATTGAGGCAGAGGTGTCACCTGCCGGTATGCGGGCCATGGCCGGGCGCGTGGGCGAAGCCATGCCCATTGGCAATGAAGCGAGCGGCATTGTGGTCGCGGCTGGCGCATCACCTGCTGCGCAGGCGTTGATGGGCAAGACCGTCGCTGTGCTGGGTGGCGCAATGTATTCACAATATCGCACCTTGCCGGTGCAAATGTGCCTCCCATTGCCTGATGGCACCAACCCGCGCGATGGCGCTTCTTGCTTCGTCAACCCGCTGACCGCACTTGGCTTTGTGGAAACGGTGAAGCGCGAGGGCCATGTTGGCATCGTCCACACGGCCGCTGCCTCCAATTTGGGGCAGATGCTCAACCGCATTTGCTTGGCCGATGGTATGCCTTTGATCAATGTGGTGCGCAGTCAGGCGCAAGTGGACCTTCTGAAAGGCCAGGGCGCACATTATGTGCTGGATAGCACGAGCGACAGCTTCATGGATGATCTGACAGCCGCCTTGGTGGAAACTGGCATCACCTGCGCCTTTGACGCAATTGGCGGTGGCAAGCTGGGTGGGCAGATCCTTGCTTGTATTGAAGCGGCGGCTGTGAAGCGGATGAAAGAATATAGCCGCTATGGCTCAGACACGTTCAAGCAGCTCTATATTTACGGGGCGTTGGATGTATCGCCCACAACGCTCACGCGCAGCTTTGGCTTCCAATGGTCGGTCTCCGGCTGGCTTTTGACGCCCTTCATGCAGAAAGTTGGCCCGGAAGTGGTGGAAAAGATGCGCGCGCGCGTGGTTGCGGAACTGACAACCACCTTTGCCAGCCATTATAGCCATGAGATTTCTCTGGAAGAGGCGCTCGATCTGGAGACGCTTCATGCCTACAATGCCAAGCGGACGGGTGAGAAGTACCTCATCCTGCCGCATAAGGGCGCGTAACTTAGTGAAATAGGCGCAGTTAGACTGCGCCTTCGGCGGACATGACGGTCCGGCCATCCCCGCCCAAAGCGGCGAAGTGGATGGTCGGGCCGTCTTGTTTTCCAACAAGATAAAGCGGCTCTCCGGCAAAAGCAGGAGATTGGCCACGAAATGCAAAGCGCGTAAGCCGGTTCGAACCAAGGTGGCGCGCTGCAAGGTCAAGCAACAGGCTTGCCGTCAATGGCCCATGCACCACCAGACTGCGATACCCTTCCTCGTCTTGCGCATAGGGCAAGTCATAATGGATCCGGTGGCCGTTAAATGTCAGCGCGGAATAGCGAAAAAGCAGAGGTTCACTTGGCGTGATTGCTCGGTGCCAATCCCAGCCGGAAAGCGGAGGCTCAGCGCAATCGGCCGGGCGCGGCGTGGCAGGGGCTGTGCTCGCATCGCGATAGACAATGGTTTGCCGCTCTTGCACCACAATCCGGCCATTGGCTTGCGTTTCGTGCACCACATCCACAAAAACTAAGCTGCCACTGCTGCCAGTTTTTTCACTGATCTTCTCAACAGTTGAGACGCGGCGGATAATGTCGCCGGCTTGAATGGGGCCCAAAAATTCAACGGCGCTTGAGGCCCACATCCGTCGGGGCAGGGGAATGGGAGGCAAGAAGCTGGTGGGGCGATCATCGCGGATGGGGTGCCCATCCGGGCCTAGGGAGGATGTTGGCGCATCGGGCAAGCAGAGGCACCAGTGCAGGCCTTGTGGGGCCATATCATCCCCGACTGGCCGATCCAGCGTTCCATTAAAGCGGGCGAGCAGACCGGGGCTTAGAATATCCTCACGGCTTTCGCTGCGCCCGATCCAAGCGTCCCACGCGCCCATTAATAACTCCGTGGCAAGCCAAGCACATGCTCGGCCACGTAAGAGAGGATCATGTTCGTGCTGATGGGGGCGACTTGGTATAGCCGTGTTTCGCGGAACTTGCGCTCAATGTCATATTCGGCGGCAAAGCCAAAGCCGCCATGAGTCTGGATACAGGCTTCCCCCGCGGCCCAGCTGGCTTCGGCGGCGAGCATCTTGGCCATATTGGCTTCCTCACCGCAATTTTCCCCCGCCTCATATTTGCGGACACCTTCATGGACCAGCAATTCCGCTGCACGCATCTGCGCGTAAGCACGGGCAATTGGGAATTGAACTCCCTGATTTTGGCCAATGGGGCGGTTGAACAGAACGCGTTCTTTGGCGTAGCTGCTGGCCTTTTCAATGAACCATTTGGCATCGCCAATGCATTCCGCCGCAATCAACAAACGCTCCGCATTCATGCCAGAGAGAATGTAGCGAAAGCCTTTGCCTTCCTCGCCAATCAAATTGGCGGCCGGCACGCGCATATCCTCAAAGAAAACTTCAGTCGTCGAATGGTTCATCATCGTCTCAATTGGACGGATGGTGAGCCCATTGTCTTTCGCGGCATTCATATCGACGAGGAAAACCGAAAGGCCGTCCGTCTTGCTCGCCACCTGATCGCGCGGGGTTGTGCGCGCCAGCAGCAGCATGAGGTCAGAATGTTCGGCACGGCTGGTCCAGATCTTCTGGCCGTTGACGATATAGTCATCGCCCGCACGGCGCGCAGTGGTTTTGAGCGAAAGAGTATCAGTGCCGCTGGTTGGCTCAGTCACGCCAAAGGCTTGCAGGCGCAGCTTCCCCGTCGCAATTTGCGGCAGATAATGTGCCTTTTGCGCGTCAGAGCCGTGGCGCAGCAAGGTGCCCATGATGTACATTTGCGCATGGCACGCCCCGCCATTGCACCCTTGGCGCTGAATTTCTTCAAGAATGGCGGCCGCGCCGGATAAAGGCAGCCCCGCGCCGCCAAATTCTTCAGGAATTAGGGCTGCAAGATAGCCAGCCTCGCCAAGGGCTTGCACAAATTCACTTGGGTAGGCGCGGTCCTTATCTTTTTGGCGCCAATAGTCACCCGGATATTGCTGACATAATTTTGCAACTTCTTCTCGGATATGACTGTAATCGTTCATTTTAATTCCTGTCTTGCAGCTTGCCGCGAGCAATGACTTGTGCCTGAATTTCAGCTGCACCCTCAAAGATGTTCAAGATGCGTGCATCGCACAGAATGCGGCTGATTTCATATTCCAGCGCATAGCCATTGCCGCCATGGATTTGCAGCGCAGCGTCGGCATTGGCCCAAGAGACGCGGGCCGCGTGCAGTTTCGCCATTCCTGCTTCAATATCGCAACGCTTGCCCAAATCCTTCTCGCGCGCTGCAAAATAGGTCATCTCTCGGGCAAAAAGTGTATCGACGGCCATCATGGCGAGTTTGTCACTGACACGCGGAAAATCGATCAACGGCTTGCCGAATTGCTTGCGGGACAGCGCATAATCATAGCCCAGCTCAAAGGCCCGGCGTGCCACGCCCACGGCACGCGCAGCTGTTTGGATCCGCGCGCCTTCAAAAGTGCGCATCAATTGCTTAAAGCCTTGGCCCTCAACGCCGCCCAAAAGCGCGTCTTCCGGTGCTGTAAGCCCATCAAATTGCAGCGCATATTCGCGCATGCCGCGATAGCCAAGAACCTCAATCTCGCTGCCCGTCATGCCGGGCGTGGGGAAAGGTTGTGCTTCGGTGCCGCGGGCTTTGGGGATGAGGAACATGGAGAGGCCGGCATAGCCCTTTTCATCCGGCAGGCTGCGGGCCAGCAGCGTCATCATGTCCGACCGCGCGGCATGGGTGATCCAATTCTTCGCGCCATGAATGTCCCAACCTTGCGGGGTGCGCACGGCGCGCGTGGCAAGGCTTGCCATGTCCGAGCCGGTATCCGGCTCTGTAAAGACGGCCGTCGGCAGAACCTCTCCCAGAGCAATGCGCGGCAGCCACTGGGCTTTTTGTGCCTCGGTGCCACCCAGCACGATCAATTCCCCCGCAATTTCTGATCGTGTGCCGAGTGATCCTGCTCCAATCCACCCACGCGACAATTCTTCAGTGATGATGCACATCACCAGCTTGCCAAGGCCAAGGCCGCCAAAGTCTTCGGGAATGCAAACGCCAAAGGTACCTAGGGCCGCCATTTCGGCAATTGTCGCGTCAGGGATGAGTGCATTTTCAAGATGCCAGCCATGCGCAAAGGGAAGGATGCGATCGTCCGTAAAGCGCCGATATTGATCGCGGATGCTGTCAATCAGGCTGTCGCCCGTTCGGTCTGAAATCGCTTGTCCATCTCGGATAAGCTCAACCAACTTTACGCGCGTTTTCGCCGTATTCCCGTGCGCCAAGAAATGTTGGACCGCAGGGTGCGCTGCCAGCTTTTGGGCATCCGCTTCGGCGTCTAAGCCTGCCGGGCGAATAAACTCATTCTGCCCCATGGGAAGCCCGCCCAAAAGCTGAGCCAGGGTTTCGCCAAAACCGATTTGCACGGCCAGTCGATCTGCGTCAGTCGCGCGGTCATTGCTTTCTAAATCTGCCAGCCACAAGGTAACGGCGCGCAGGGCTGCTATGCTCGTCTCTACCCACGCATAGCCATGGGCGGCGTGCTGCTCGGCCTCGAGGCTGGAGGACGACAGGCGGGCGCGCAATGCGGCTTGAGCGGCGCTGGCATAAGCCTGTGACGCCTCTAGAGCAGCTTGGGCATGGTGCAGAAGAACAGCCTCAGCCATGAGCGCCCACAATCCCAGCATCAATCAGCTTGGCAATCGCGCCGCTGTCGAGCCCCAGGCGTGTCGAGAGAATTTCCTCGCTCTGCGCCCCCAGAAAGGGCGCCGGGGCAGGGGCGATGCGGTCCTGCCCCGGCAGGGTCGCAAAGCTGCCCGCAGCGGGATAGTCTGCCCCACTCGGGTTTTTTGCTCTGCCAAAAATCGGGTTGTTGCCCACCAGCATGGGGTCATGCGCCGCCTCTAACATGGTTTGATAAGGGCCATAACAGCCACCCACTTTATCGAGTGCGGCTTTTAACTCTGCAAAAGCCCAAGTTGCCACGCGTGCTTCGACAAGGGGGAATAGCTCTCTCCGATGGTCAAAACGCACGCCTTCATCCTTGGCAAAAGAAACACCATGCTTTGCCTCTATCGCTGCAATTTCGCTGGCAATGCCCAGCACGTCGACAAGCCCAGTCCATTGGCGCGGCGTAATTGCCATGATCATCAGCCGGACGCCATCTTTGGTCATGAAATCCCGGCCAAAGGCGCCATAGACTGCATTGCCCAGTCGGTCGCGGTTGGCACCTGTGGTCAACACCTCGGCCAAAGAGCCCAAATTGGCGACTGTGCCAATCGCCACGTCTGATAGGGGAACCCGAACTTCCTGCCCCATGCCCGTTGCATCACGATGGCTAAGCGCAGCGAGCATCGCAAAAGCAGCATAGGCTCCGGTCAGCAAATCCCATGCAGGCAGCACATGATTGACAGGCTCTGGCCCCGGTCCTGTTAAATCAGGATAGCCGACAGCGCTGTTGACTGTGTAATCGAGCGCCGGGCCGCCATCTGCCATCCCCATGATGCGCACCGTGACAAGATCAGGGCGGCCCTCTGCCAGCCGATCATGAGCCAAAAACCCGCTAACTGGGAAATTGGTGATGAACTGGCCTGTTTTGCGGACCAATTCCGCCAAGAGTTCACGCCCTTCTGGCCGACCGAGATCAAGCGCGACAGATTTTTTAGCGCGGTTCAGATTTTCCCAATAGAGGCTCTGGCCTGTATCGGCCTTTGGCCAGCGGTTGAAATCTGGCCCGCCCCCAATTTGATCAACGCGGATAACTTCTGCCCCCATCTGCGCAAGATACAGCCCAGCCGTAGGGGAGGCGACAAAGGATGACGCCTCAATAATGCTAAGATTGGGCAGAAGCTTATACATGGGGCTTAAGACCAAACATGGCCATTGGCGGCAAAGTCACGCAGCATATGCTTTGCGATTTGCAGCTGCATGATCTGCGTTGTGCCCTCATAGATCCGCAAAATGCGTGCATCGCGGAAGAAGCGCTCGGCCTCATATTCGGCCAGATACCCTGCGCCGCCATAAACTTGCACACAGCGATCAACAACGCGGCCACAGGCTTCAGTTGCAAACATCTTGGCAGCTGCGGCCTTGCGGACGATGTTTTCACCGCGATCGGCGCGGGCGCAGGCATCGGCAATCATGCATTCAGCGGCATAAAGCTCGGCATCGCTATCGGCGAGCATGGCTTGGATCAGCTGGAAATTGCTAATGGCCTCGCCAAAGGCCTTGCGCTCGGTTGCGTAGCGCACAGCGGTATCAAGCGCGCGGCGGCCCATGCCAACGGCCATACCCGCTACAGAAAGCCGTCCGTTATCAAGGCTTTGCATGGCAATTTGAAAGCCGCGCCCCTCAACGCCGCCAACCAAAGCATCACCGGGGATTTTGACATCATCCATGTTAATGTCGGCAATATGGGCACCCGATTGCCCCATTTTCTTATCTGGGCTGCCAATGCTGATGCCCGGC
>JBEEOY010000006.1:0-3738 GCA_041191345.1 Pseudomonadota bacterium | reverse complement strand
GCGGACTTGCCGTAAACGTCAAGCACGTGCCACAAGGGCGCATGGGGAAGATCTGGATCGGGCTGGGCGCGCTGGCGCTTATCGGGGCGGCACTCGGCTTTGCGAGCCGTTGGACGCAAGTTGGGCTTTTGAACAGCGTGGATGCCATGCTCTCGCTGGGTTCGCCAACGCAGCAAGTTGCCGAGGGCGTGGCCTATGGCACGGGGGATCGGCACAAGCTCGATATCTGGGCGCCCAAAGAGACATCCACCAAGCCGCGCGATGTGGTGGTGTTTTATTATGGTGGCAGCTGGAACAGCGGCGCGCGGCATTTTTACGGCTTTGTGGGCCGGGCGCTGGCAGAGCGCGGCTTTATTGTCGTGATTCCCGATTATCGGCTGGTGCCGGACGTGCGCTTCCCTGGTTTTGTGGAAGATGGCGCGTCTGCCTTGGCGTGGACGCAAAAGCATATCGCCGAATTTGGGGGCAATCCCGCGCGCATCCATCTGACGGGCCATTCAGCCGGCGCGCATATTGCCGCCTTGTTGACGCTTGATCCGGAATGGATGGCAAAAGCGGGCGGGTCTGCCGCTGGCATTCGCAGCTTTGCAGGTCTCGCTGGTCCTTATGATTTCCTGCCCTTTACATCAGAGGCATCCAAAGCGGCCTTTGGCCATTTGCCGGACCCGAAACCCACCCAGCCCATCACTTTCGCGCGTGCGGGTGTTGGGCCAATGCGGCTATTCACAGGCAGTGCGGATACAACCGTCAAACCACGCAACAGCACCGCGCTTGTCGCGGCGCAAACCCGGGTTGGGGCCAAGGCCTCGACGCTCATCTATGAGGGCGTGGGCCATAGCGGCATCATCATGGCCTTTGCCCGGCCTTTCCGCGGCATTGCACCGGTGCGCGATGATATGAGTGCATTTTTCGATAGGGTTCGCTGATCAAGGCTTTATATGGGGCGCATGACTAAGATGCACGTTGCCGCCCTTCAACAGTCGTTCACTGACGACATGGATACCAATATCGACCGTGTCGAAACGCTGGTGCGCGCCGCTGCCCAGCGCGGCGCGAAAGTGATTCTGCCGTCGGAGCTGTTTGAGGGCCATTATTTCTGCAAGGTGCAGAATGAGGGCTTTTTTAGCCGGGCGGCACCTGTAGACAGCCACAAAGCTGTCAAAGCCATGCAAAAGCTGGCGAAGGACTTAGGCGTCTATATCCCCACCAGCTTTTTTGAGCGCGATGGCCAGCATTATTACAACAGCCTCGCCATGATTGATGATGCGGGTGAGGTGATGGGCGTCTATCGTAAGAGCCATATTCCGGATGGCCCGGGCTATAATGAAAAATTCTATTTCCGCCCCGGCAATACTGGCTTTCGCGTTTGGCCGACGCGCTATGGCACAGTCGGCATCGGGATTTGCTGGGACCAATGGTATCCTGAAACGGCCCGCGCGATGATGCTGATGGGCGCAGACATTCTGTTCTTCCCGACTGCCATTGGGGATGAGCCTGAGGCGGAGGATCTGGATACGTCAAGGCTTTGGCGTCGCGCGATGATTGGCCATGCCGTGTCAAATGTGGTGCCCGTGGTGGCTGCCAACCGCGTTGGCGTAGAAGGCGAGATGAGCTTTTACGGCCATAGCTTTATCGCGGATGAGCGCGGAGATTTTGTCGCCGAAATGGGCAATGGCACCGAAGGCGTGCTCGACGCGGTGTTTGATTTTGACATTGTGCGCAAACACCGCGCGACCTTTGGCTTTTTCCGTGATCGCCGGCCGCAGCTTTATGGGCGAATTGCCGAAGATATTTAATTCATCACAATTTGCCGCGGGTCCGTGACGACAACATGGACCTGATAATAATATTTGCCTGTTGCTTGCCCATTGTCTGTCAGGTCAATGCGGACACGCCGGGCAATGCCTTGCACGGCAATGCGCTTGCCTTTCATGCGCGCAGCAAGGCCCGCGAGATCGGCTGAGCCCATCATGGATTGAACAACGCTGGGGGTGACCACGACGGTCAGGCAATTGCGTTCGCGATAATCCGTCTCGGAGTTCAGATAATAGCGGCCTTGTTGTTCGCCCACGCTCATCACTGTGAGGTCAAACTCACCCGCAATGCCAGCTTTGGGCGCAACATTATCCGCAAAGCTAATGGCTTCGACAGGTGTTAGACAGCCAAGCGCACAGGGCTTGCGCGGGGGCGCACTTGCCACAGGCTTAGCTTTGGCAGCTGGGGATGGGCTGGCTTCAGCCCGGGGCGGCGTAGGAGATGCAGCTGTCGGGTTGGGGCTTGGGGAGGGGCTGGGCCGGACCATAGGCCGTTCAATCACAGGCACAGCAACCGTTTCAGGCGAAAGGGTTGGGGCGGCCAGCATCAAGGCTGGCAAAGCAAATAGGATCACGCAACACTCCTTTGCACAGATGCGGCATGACTATGCCGTCAAGTCAACGCAAGTGCAAATATCTCTTCCAGCATGCGTTGCGTCAACCGGCCTGTATTCTGATTATAGCGCGATGTGTGATAACTGTCGATGAGGCGGCGGCCATCTAGCAAATGATGCACGGCCCCATGGGCAAAGCGCCTTTTCGGCAGTTTTTCGCCACAGGCTTTGACAGTGGATTGGTGCGCAATTTGGCCCAGCGCGATAATTGTCGTCAGCTTGGGCAGGCTGTGCAACGCCTGTTCCAAATAGGGACGACAATTTCGCATCTCTTCTGGCGTGGGCTTGTTTTCGGGCGGCAGGCATTTGACAGCGTTTAGAATCATTACGCCCTTCAACTGGGCGCCATCATCGCGAAAACTGCCTGGCAGATAGCGGGGCGGCTCTGGCGGGACAAAATCGAGCAGGCCCGCTGTGCCAAGGGCGGCAAAGAGCATATCACCCGAAGGATCGCCGGTAAAAGGCCGCCCGGTGCGGTTGGCCCCATGCTTTCCGGGTGCAAGGCCAACAATGGCAAGCCACGCCTCAGGGTCGCCAAAAGCGGGCACTGGGGCATTCCAGAAATTCGGGAATTCTGCCTGACAGGCAGCACGATGCTGCGCCAATCGGGGGCAGAGCGCGCACGCGTGCGGCGGTTCTACATGTGGCAAGGGGCTGGGCAGGGCGACGCCAAAAAGGGAAGTACTGGTCATGATGTCAGAAGGCGCTTAAGCGGGCCAGACCATGCGCACAAGCTTTGCCATCGCTTTGGGGTCGAATATGCGGCATCCGCATCATGGCGCTCCGGCCCATGTGCTTCGTGCAGCGCTGAACGCCCTTGATGCCGGGCCTGTGCAGGTGCTGTGTGCCAGCCCCATCCTCGCCTCTCGGCCGATTGGGCCCTCGCACCGCCTCTATGCCAATGGGGCGGCACTTATTGAAACAGATTTGGATCCCGAGGCGCTGCTTGACCATCTTAAGCAGTTGGAACGCCGCTTTGGGCGCAAAATGGGCGGCCAGCCTTGGCGGGCGCGCCCCTTGGATCTTGATATTCTGCTATGGTCAGACGGCGCTTTTGTCAGTTCGCGCTTGTGCATTCCGCATAAAGAGCTGGCCAACCGTCCTTTTGTTCTTGCCCCTTTGGTGCAGATTGCGCCCCGCTGGCGCCACCCCATAATGCATCTTTGCATAGCTCATCTAAAGGCGCGCCTTGACCGCAAGGCCCCCGGCGCATAGGGGAGCGCATCCAAGGTCGGGCCGTTAGCTCAGTCGGTAGAGCAACTGACTTTTAATCAGTAGGTCGCTGGTTCGAATCCAGCACGGCTCACCAT
>JBEEOY010000005.1:0-29356 GCA_041191345.1 Pseudomonadota bacterium | reverse complement strand
GACCCCGCATAGCGGCGCGCCTTAAAGCCTTGCGCAATAACAGTGTCAGCTGCAGGGCCATTGTCGCGGGCTGCCGCGATAATGGTATCAAGCAGCTCAATTGCTGTCTGGAGCCGGGCTGCCGGCGTCATCGGATGAAGCTGCCTGTCAAAACGCTCGGCTTAACCGCGCGTCGGATAATTAGGGGCTTCGCGCGTAATGGTCACATCATGGACATGGCTTTCGCGCAGGCCAGCCCCCGTAATGCGGACGAACCGTGCACGCTCCTGAAGGTCAGGGATGCTCTTGGCACCGGTATAGCCCATGGCGGCCTTCACACCACCGACCAGCTGGTGGATCACATCCTTGGCCGGGCCCTTATAGGCGACTTGGCCCTCAATGCCCTCAGGCACCAGCTTCAGCTGATCCTTAATGTCCTGCTGGAAATAGCGGTCCGCCGATCCGCGTGCCATTGCACCGACAGAGCCCATACCGCGATACGATTTATACGCCCGGCCCTGATAGAGGAAGGTTTCGCCCGGCGCTTCTTCTGTGCCCGCCAAAAGCGAGCCAACCATAACACTAGAAGCACCTGCGGCCAGTGCCTTGGCAATATCGCCAGAGGTCCGCAGTCCGCCATCGCCAATCACGCCAATGCCCGATTTGCGGGCTTCTGCCGCCGATTCCATAATTGCTGTCAATTGCGGCACACCAACGCCCGCCACAACGCGCGTGGTGCAAATGGACCCCGGGCCAATGCCCACTTTCACGCCATCTGCGCCGGCATCAATCAGCGCGCGTGTGGCTTCTGCTGTGGCCACATTGCCGGCAATAATCTGCACATTGGGATAGAGTTTCTTCACGCGCTCAACCGCGGCAGAGACCATCTTGCTATGGCCGTGCGCGGTATCAATCACCACCAAATCACACTCGGCCGCAATCAGTGCCTCGGTCCGCTCAAAACCCGCATCCCCCACAGTTGAAGCTGCAGCCACACGCAGGCGGCCCGCACCATCCTTGGTCGCATTCGGGTACGTGACAGCCTTTTCCATGTCTTTGACTGTAATCAGCCCAACACAATGGAACGCATCATCTACAACCAGCAGCTTTTCAATCCGGCGCGAGTGGAAGAGGCGCAGCACCTCTTCTTGGCCGACGCCCGCCTTCACGGTCACCAGATTTTCATGCGTCATCAGCTCTGACACAGGCTGGTTGGGGTTTTCCGCAAAACGCACATCGCGGTTGGTCAAGATGCCGGCCAAACGGCCATTGGCCTCGACCACCGGAATGCCCGAAATCCGATTGGCGGCCATCACGGCCTTGGCTTCGGCAAGCGTGGCAGAGGGCTCAATTGTAATTGGGTTTACGACCATGCCGCTTTCAAAGCGCTTCACCTGACGCACGGCCTTGCACTGTTCCTCAATCGAAAGATTGCGGTGCAGCACGCCAAGGCCACCCAATTGGGCCATGACAATCGCCATATCGGCCTCAGTCACGGTGTCCATGGCGGAAGACAGCACGGGGATATTGAGGGTAATGTCGCGTGTGATCTTGGTCCGCGTATCTGCCTGACTGGGCAAAACATCGGATTCGCGCGGCTGCAGCAGCACGTCGTCAAAGGTCAGACCAAGCGGAATTTCAATTGCCACAATAATGTCCCCGGGTGAGTCGTGGCGGCCCATGTAACCAAGCCGGGCAAACTGCGCTAGGCCCCAATGTAGATCTGCGAAAAACGGGCCTGGCGGCTGCCGTTCCGTGAAGAGAAGCCTTGGATCTAAATATCCGATTTTCTAACCGCCGCGCGCTCTGCTAGCAGGACCAGCAAGAAGGAGAGCTTTATGCCAGCCACACCCGATTTCGATTTTCAGCTGGGCGAAACGGCCGATATGATCCGTGCAAGCACGCGCCGCTTTGCAGATGAGCGCATTGCGCCGCTGGCTGCAAAGATTGACGCGGAAGATTGGTTCCCGCGCGATTTATGGCCGGAAATGGGTGCGCTGGGCCTGCATGGCATCACTGTGGAAGAAGATTGGGGCGGCCTTGGCCTTGGCTATTTGGAACACACCATTGCAGTGGAGGAAATCAGCCGCGCTTCTGCCTCTATTGGCCTCAGCTATGGCGCGCACAGCAATTTGTGCATCAACCAAATCCGCCGCTGGGCCAATCCTGAGCAAAAGGCGAAATATCTGCCCAAGCTAATCTCGGGCGAACATGTCGGCAGCCTCGCCATGTCCGAAGCAAGTGCAGGCTCAGATGTGGTCTCGATGAAGCTCAAGGCCGATAAGGTCGATGGCGGCTATCGGCTCAATGGCACAAAATTCTGGATCACCAACTCGGCTTATGCTGACACGCTCTTTGTCTATGCCAAGACAACGCCTGAGGCTGCCTCGCGCGGGATTACTGCCTTTTTGATCGAAAAGGATATGCCCGGCTTTTCCATTGGGCAGAAGATCGACAAAATGGGCATGCGCGGCTCGCCCACGGCAGAGCTCGTTTTTGACGATTGCTTTGTGCCTGATGAAAATGTGGTCGGCCCCGTCAATGGCGGGGTCGGCGTGCTGATGTCGGGCTTGGATTATGAGCGGGCTGTGCTCGCGGGCATTGGCTTGGGCATCATGCAAGCCTGTTTGGATACCGTCATCCCCTATATTCGCGAGCGCAAGCAATTTGGCGTGCCTGTGGGCTCATTCCAGCTGATGCAGGCCAAGGTGGCAGATATGTATGTCGCGCTCAATTCCGCGCGCGCTTATGTCTATGCTGTCGCCAAGGCCTGTGATGCTGGGCAAACAACGCGTTTTGATGCGGCAGGCGCCGTCATGCTCTCCTCCGAAAATTCGGTGCGTGTGGCGTTGGAGGCCATTCAGGCGCTGGGGGGTGCCGGCTATACCAAGGATTGGCCGGTAGAGCGCTATATGCGTGATTCCAAATTGATGGATATTGGCGCTGGCACCAATGAAATCCGCCGGATGCTGATTGGCCGGGAATTAATTGGAGCCGGTTCGTGAGCGCACCTATTCTCCCCACGCTTTACACCGCGGACAGCCCCGAGGCCCAAGCGCGTGCCGCGCATAACCGAGCCCTTGCAGCAGACCTCCGCGCGCGCGTCGCGGCGGCGGCTTTGGGCGGGGATGAGCGATCCCGCGAACGCCATGTGGCGCGCGGCAAGCTTCTCCCGCGCGAACGCGTGGAGCATTTGCTTGATCCCGGCAGCCCCTTTCTCGAAATCGGCCAATTGGCGGCAGCAGGCGTCTATGAGGACGATATTCCCGGCGCTGGCTTGATTACGGGCATTGGCATTGTCTCGGGCCGCCAGTGCATGATTGTCTGCAATGATGCGACAGTCAAAGGCGGCACCTATTACCCGATGACAGTGAAGAAGCATCTGCGCGCGCAAGCGATTGCAGAGCAGAACCACCTCCCCTGCATCTATTTGGTTGATAGTGGCGGGGCGAACTTGCCGCATCAGGCCGAAGTTTTCCCAGATCGGGAGCATTTTGGCCGGATTTTCTTCAATCAAGCCAATATGTCGGCCAAGGGCATCTCCCAGATTGCGTGCGTGATGGGCAGCTGCACGGCAGGCGGCGCTTATGTACCGGCCATGTCGGACGAAACCGTCATTGTCCGCAACCAAGGCACGATCTTTCTCGCAGGCCCGCCATTGGTCAAGGCGGCGACAGGCGAGGAAATTAGCGCCGAAGATTTGGGCGGCGGTGATCTTCATGGCCGCAAATCAGGCGTGGTCGATCATGTGGCGGATGATGATGCGCACGCGCTGACCATTGTGCGCGATATTGTCTCGCATCTGCCGCGTGCCAAAGCGGCGGACATTGACCGCAAAGATGCCCGCCCGCCGCGTTACGCAGCAGAAGAGCTTTACGGCATTATCCCCGAAGATGTCCGCGCGCCTTATGATGTGCATGAGGTAATCGCCCGGTTGGTCGACGGATCCGAATTTCAGGAATTTAAGGCGCTGTATGGCAGTTCGCTTGTCTGCGGCTTTGCGCATATCTGGGGCATTCCTGTTGCTATTCTGGCCAATAATGGCGTGTTATTCAGCGAAAGTGCGATGAAAGGCGCGCACTTCATTGAATTGGCACAACAACGTCGCATTCCCCTGCTCTTCCTTCAAAACATCTCAGGCTTCATGGTCGGTGGTAAATATGAGGCAGAAGGCATTGCAAAACATGGCGCAAAGCTGGTGACTGCTGTGGCAACCGCGACGGTCCCCAAAATCACGGTGCTGATTGGTGGCAGCTTTGGTGCTGGCAATTATGGCATGTGTGGCCGAGCCTATGATCCGCGCTTCTTGTTCAGCTGGCCCAATGCACGGATCAGCGTGATGGGCGGCGAGCAGGCAGCGTCGGTCTTGGCCACGGTCCACCGCGATGCAGCAAGCTGGAGCGCGGACGAGGCCGAGGCCTATAAGGCCCCCATCCGCCAAAAATATGAGGATGAAGGCAACCCCTATTACGCCACAGCCCGGCTCTGGGATGATGGCGTGATTGACCCAGTGCAAACCCGCGACGTAGTTGCCCTCGCCCTTAATGCGGCGCTTGACGCGCCAATCCCCGAACGCCCGTCGTTCGGCATCTTCCGGATGTAAGGGAAAACAAATGACATTCTCTTCCCTCCTGATTGCCAATCGCGGCGAAATTGCGTGCCGGATTATCCGGACAGCCAAGGATTTGGGCCTGCGCACCATTGCCGTCTGTTCTGATGCCGATCGGGAGGCGCTGCATGTGCGCCAAGCCGATGCCGCCGTGCATATTGGCCCCTCACCCGCCAAAGACAGCTATTTGGATGGCGCGCGCATTTTGGCGGCCGCCAAAGCCAGCGGTGCCGATGCCATTCACCCCGGCTATGGTTTCCTCTCTGAAAATGCCGATTTTGCCGAAAGCGTGATTGCGGCTGGCTTGGTCTGGGTTGGGCCTGATCCTGCCAGCATTCGGGCAATGGGCCTCAAAGACGCTGCCAAAAAGCTGATGGCCGAAGCGGGCGTGCCCGTGACACCCGGCTATTTGGGGGAAGATCAATCGGTAGAGCGGTTGGCGCGTGAAGCAGAGGCCATTGGCTATCCCGTGCTGATTAAAGCTGTGGCCGGCGGTGGCGGCAAAGGCATGCGGCGCGCCGATGCGCCAACCGACTTTGCCGATGCCCTTGCCTCGTGCCAACGTGAAGCGGCGGCAAGCTTTGGCGATGACCGCGTCTTGCTGGAAAAATATATTGCCTGCCCACGCCATCTGGAAGTGCAGATTTTCGGCGATAAACATGGCAATATCGTGCATTTGTTTGAGCGGGATTGTTCGCTTCAACGCCGCCACCAAAAGGTGATTGAAGAGGCCCCTGCCCCGGATATTGACCAGGCGGCGCAGCAGGCGCTTTATGATGCCGCCGTGCGCGCGGCTGCCGCCGTGAATTATGTTGGTGCGGGCACAATCGAGTTCATTGCCGATGCATCTGAGCGGCTGAGCCCGGACCGCATCTGGTTTATGGAAATGAACACCCGGCTGCAGGTTGAACACCCTGTCACGGAAGAAATTACGGGCGTTGATCTGGTTGAATGGCAATTGCGCGTCGCCGCGGGCGAGCCGCTGCCGCTGCCTCAAGACGAAATCACAGCCCAAGGCTGGGCGATGGAAGCACGGCTCTATGCCGAAGATCCAGTGCGCGGTTTCCTCCCCAGCACAGGCCGATTAGACTTGTTCCAAACAGGCTATGGCGGGCGCGTCGATACAGGCGTGGAAGAAGGCGGCGAAATCAGCCCCTATTATGATCCGATGATCGCGAAGCTGATTGCGCGGGGCGACCATCGCGAAGAGGCGCGCGAACAATTGCTCGACATGGTCCGCGAAACGGCGGTCTGGCCGGTCAAAACCAATGCGGCGTTTTTGGCGCGCCTGCTGGAACAGGAGGATTTTGTGCGCGGCCAGCCTGATACGGGGCTGATCGAACGCCATGTCGACGACCTCACCGCGCCGCCCGTGCCTTCGGCAGGTGCTTTAACGCGCGCGGCCATGGCGATGGTGCCTCGTTCCCTCTTTGCCGGTTTCCGCCTAAATGCACCCGAAAAGCGCAGCGCGCGTTTCTTGCTGGATGGCGCGCCTGTGGCGGTGCAACTGCACGGCCCGGGCGAAGAAAAGCCTGCCCCGCAAATGTTGGTGGCTGAAAATGGCGCGGTGTGGCGGCTAGAGCCGTGGCGCGCGACCGGAAAAGCCGGCAGCACAGCGGGCGATGGCGCAATCCTCGCCCCCATGCCGGGCCGTGTCCTGTCCGTCGAGGTCGCAACAGGACAAACGGTCACACGTGGGCAGAAACTGCTCACGCTGGAAGCCATGAAAATGGAACACAGCTTGGTCGCGCCATTTAACGGCACGGTGGAAGATCTGATGGTCAGCGCCGGCGCGCAGGTGCAGGTGGACGCGCTATTGGTGAAGGTTGTGGCGGCCGATTAGGCCGCCAATTCCTCGGCGCTCAGGTCATATAGGCCTTCAGCACCCGCCGTCACAGACCCAGCAAGGCCCAGTGCCTCGCCCACCAAATGGGTGAGATAATAGCGAGCGGTAACAGTCTTTGCCCGGAGGAAGGTGGGATCCCCCTCACCCGCATCAAGCATGGCTTGTGCCACTCGGCCCTGACGCTCCATCAGCCAGCCACAAGTCATCACAGACACCATCGTCAAATAAGGATAGCTGGCAGCCAGACGATCATCGACGTCCGCCTCAAGCAGATGCGCGGTCAGCTTTTCAACCAAATCTGTGAGCGCGATCAGACGCGCATCCTGCGCTTCGGCGCGGACATCGGCAATCAGCGCAGCCATGCCTGCACCACCATCGCCGGCAAGTTTGCGACCCACAAGGTCCGCGGCCTGAATGCCATTGGTGCCTTCATAAATCGGCGCAATGCGCGCATCGCGATAATGTTGAGCCGCACCCGTTTCTTCCACAAAGCCCATGCCGCCATGGATTTGAATGCCAATGCTGGCCACTTCGCAACCAATATCGGTGCCATAAGCCTTGGCGAGCGGAGTGAGCAGATCAACCCGCGTGCGGGCGCCATCTTCGCCCAAACGCGCCCGATCGACATTGCTGGCCGCGAGATAGAGCAACGAGCGCGCGCCTTCGGTCAACGCCTTCATGCGCAGCAGCATGCGCCGCACATCGGGATGTTCGATAATCGGCACAGGCTGGCCGCCTGAATTGGGGCGTGCAGATTGAATGCGGTCGCGCGCATAGCCCATCGCTTGCTGCGTCGCGCGCTCGGCAATTTGGACGCCTTGAAGGCCGACATTCAGCCGCGCGTTGTTCATCATCGTGAACATCGCCCGCATCCCGCCCATTTCCGGGCCAATCAGCCAGCCATGGCAATCATCATTATCCCCATAAGACATGACACAGGTGGGCGAGCTGTGAATGCCCAGCTTATGCTCAATGGAAACGCAGCGCAGATCATTGCGGCTGCCATCGGGCCGGATTTTGGGCACAAGGAACAGCGAAATACCTTTCGTGCCCGGAGGTGCACCCGGCGTACGGGCCAGAACAAGGTGGACGATATTGTCGACCAGATCATGTTCGCCAAAAGTGATGTAAATCTTGGTGCCCTTGATGCGATAGCTGCCATCTGCGGCCGGCTCTGCCGTGCTCCGCAACGCGCCAACATCTGACCCAGCCTGCGGCTCGGTCAGGTTCATTGTGCCCGACCATTCCCCCGTAATCAGCTTGGGCAGATACATGGCCTGTTGTTCGGGGCTGCCATGCGCCGCAATGGCCTCAATGGCGCCAGATGTCAGAATTGGGCAAAGGCCAAAGCCCATATTCGCGCTGCCCAGATCTTCCAGCACGACAAAGCCCAGCGCAAAGGGAAGCCCCTGTCCGCCAAATTCCGGCTCGCAATCAATGGTGCCCCAGCCGCCCTCAACATAGGCTTTATAGGCTTGTTTAAAGCCCGGCGGCATCGTCACCGTGCCATCTGACCATTTGGGGTTGTGCGTATCGCCCACGCGATTTGTGGGGGCCCATTCGCCTTCGGCCAGCGCCGCGGCTCCTTCAAGAATGGCATCAACCATGTCGGGGGACGCTGCTTCAAATGACGGGTGCGCCGCCAATTCGGCAATCTTAGTCACATGGTCCAGAACAAAACGCTGTTCGGTGATGGGCGCCTTATAGCTCATTGAAGTTCCCCGAGCGGTTGCAAGCTTATGTCCGGCGCTATAGCGGGGGAATTGATGGAGACAAACACCGCCTTTCGGACAGAAATTCTCCCCTACGGCAAGGCCGGGGTAGAGGCTGCCGCCGCGCTCATCCGCGCGGGCCAATGCGTCGCGGTGCCCACTGAAACCGTCTATGGACTCGCAGCTGACGCCACCAATGGTGATGCCGTCGCTGGGATTTATGCCGCTAAAGGCCGCCCCAGCTTTAACCCGCTGATCGTGCATGTGCCTGACCTGGATACGGCAGAGCGGATTGCCGTGTTTTCCGATACGGCCCGTGCCCTTGCCGCGCGCCACTGGCCGGGGCCGCTGACCTTGGTTCTTCCGCTCCGGCCCGACCATGGCATTGCAGCGATTGTCACTGCTGGCCTTGCCACCATTGCGCTGCGGATGCCTGCCCATGAAGCGATGCAGGATGTCATCCGCGCCGTGGGCCGCCCGCTTGCCGCCCCCAGTGCCAATGCCAGTGGCACGATAAGCCCCACGCGCGCCGCGCATGTCGCCCGCACGCTCAATGGCCGCATCCCCCTTATCCTCGATGGCGGGCCCACAGACATGGGGCTGGAATCAACAATTGTGGCCGTAGAAGGCGATAAGATGCGCCTCTTGCGCCCCGGCCCAATTGATTTGTCCCTTCAACTGGACCGCAGCGGACGCATTGAAGCACCCGGCCAGCTCGACAGCCATTATGCGCCAGCCAAGCCTTTGCGGCTCAATGCGACATCCGCACACGCTGATGAATGGCTGATAGGCTTTGGCCCCATGATCTGTGATGCCAATCTGAGCGAGAGCGGTAATCTGGTAGAAGCTGCCGCCCGATTGTTCGATTGCCTGCACGAAGCTGATATGGCGGGAAAGCCGCGTATTGCGATTGCGCCTTTACCTCTGGGCGGGTTGGGCGATGCCATTCAGGACCGGCTGGCACGCGCCGCGGCCTGATTTTCTTGCGCTTTCGAAGAATTGCGCCTAGAGGCTGCCGCAGCGCAGCAAGGATGGTCCTTGCAGATCCTTATGGCCAGCGTGATTGTTCGCAGCAGAAACACTGCGAAGCAGGCCGGGATCTTGTCGCCCTTCCGAGGCTTCCCTTGTCACGCGGGTTGTCAGTTTGACCCCGCTCGCGCGCGCCATTTTGGCGTGCACGCGCTTATTGTTTTGAAAGTTTAAAATGACTCATTTTTCCGACCTTGGCCTTGCCAAGCCGCTTCTCGACGCGTTGAAATCCAAAGGCTATGAAACGCCCACCCCAATCCAGCTGCAGGCAATCCCGCCGCTGCTTCAGGGTAAGGATTTGTGCGGCATCGCCCAAACAGGCACCGGCAAAACCGCCGCTTTTGCCCTGCCCTCGCTCCAATATTTGATGAACAACCCCAAGCCGCGTGCGCCCCTGACGTGCCGGATGCTGGTTCTTTCTCCCACGCGTGAATTGGCAGCGCAAATTGCGCAATCATTCCGTGATTATGCCCGCCAAATTCAAATCCGCGTTGATACCGTCTTTGGCGGCGTGCCCATTGGTCGGCAGATCAAGGCGCTCAGCAGTGGTGTGGATGTGCTGGTGGCAACGCCGGGCCGCTTGCTTGACCTGATTGATCAGCGCGCCCTTTCGCTGCGCAATGTGGAAATTTTCGTTCTCGATGAGGCCGATCAGATGCTCGATCTGGGCTTTATCCATGCGTTAAAGCGCATTGATAAGATGCTGCCGAAAGAGCGTCAGTCACTGTTCTTCTCAGCCACCATGCCCAAGACCATTGCCGAACTGGGCGATCGTTTCTTGAGCAATCCGGTGCGTGTTTCGGTGACGCCGGAATCAACCACGGCAGAACGCGTGCAGCAGTTCGTGACCTTTGTGAACCAGAAGGAAAAGCAGGCCCTCCTGACGATCCGCCTGCGCGAAGAGCCCATTGATCGCGCATTGGTCTTCACCCGCACCAAACATGGCGCGGATCGCGTGGTCAAAAACTTGCAGGCCTCGGGCATCCCTTGCGCTGCCATTCATGGCAATAAGAGCCAGGCACAGCGCACAACGGCGCTTCAGGCCTTCCGCAATGGCGAAATCCGCATTCTTGTGGCGACGGACATTGCCGCGCGCGGCATTGACGTCTCAGGTGTCAGCCATGTGTTTAACTTTGAGCTGCCCAATGTTGCGGAACAATATGTCCACCGCATTGGCCGCACCGCGCGCGCCGGGCGCGACGGCATTGCCATTAGCTTTGTGGATGGCGAAGAACGCGCCTATCTGCGCCAGATTGAGCGCCTGACGCGCGTTCAATTAGAGCCGGTGCCCCTGCCCGAAGGTATTGCCGCCGTTGTCGCCAGCCTGCCTAAGCCCAAACAGGCCCCGGCAACGGCCCAGCGTCGTCATGAAGATGCGCGCCGTGGCAATGACAGCCCCAATGGCCAAAATGCCAAGCGTCGTCGCTTTGGCCAACGCAAGCCCAATGGCGTGGGCACGCATAAGGGCGCCATCCGCAAAACGGGCGGGCGTTAACGCATTCGGGATTGGCGCTGGGTGTTAGGGCTTACCGCCCCAGCGCCAGCGCCACCCACCTTCTGTGCGGTGATAACAAATGGCAGCGAGCACCAGCGTCGCGCCAACAATCAAGATAAGCTTCAGCAACGCGCCCAGAAACTGGACAGCGAGATAAATCAGCAGCGCATAAACTGCGAGCACGGCCCAGCCCTGCCACCGAACTGGCAGGCCTGATCCATAGCCAAAGCGACGCTGAGAAAACCAAGGCTGTTTGCGATTATTCGACATGAAGCGCACTCCTGTTCGCCCTGCAAAAATTAGGCGCACCTAGCGCAAATGCAAGTCGAATCGGGTGTTAGCCTGCCGACTTAAGTCGCTCGGCAAAGCGCTTTTTCAGCTTGGCCAATTTGGGCGGAATCACCGCAAGGCAAAAAGGATTGCTCTGCCCTTCCCCATCCCAATAACGCTGGTGATAGTCTTCCGCGACATACCAATCACTTAATGGCTCAATGCTGGTGACAATGGGTGCCGGCCAATCAGCTTGCGCCCGCTCCATCGCCGCACGGGCCTCGGCCTCTTGCGCTGCATCATGCGGGAAAATGGCAGACCGATATTGTGTCCCAATGTCATTGCCCTGCCGGTTGAGCTGCGTGGGATCATGCGTTGCAAAAAACACATCAAGCAAATCGCCATAGGAAATCCGCGCAGGATCAAACCAAATCCGCAGCGCCTCGGCATGGCCCGTATCCCCGCCGCAGACCAGCTTATAAGTTGGATTGGGCACAGACCCGCCAATATAGCCGCTTTCTAGACGCTCTACGCCATCCAGTTGCTGAAACACGGCCTCAACACACCAAAAACAGCCCCCGGCCAGCGTTGCAATCTCGGTCATCACGCGAATCTCCTCAGTGAAATGAGGAGATAGGATGCCGCACGCATCCGGAAAAGATGGTCAAAAGAGGATTGGCTGGGGCGGGAGGATTCGAACCTCCGAATGCCGGTACCAAAAACCGGTGCCTTACCACTTGGCGACGCCCCAACATCGGTGTGGGCCGTCCCTATAGCGGCCCTGTCATTAAAGGCAATCGGTCAATCGAGGCGCATAACCCAATTATGGGGGTCAGATGCTATGCCACGCTGAATTCCGACCAAACGATCCTTCAATCGCTGGGTTACTTGGCCCGGGCCGCCCGCGCCAATGGTGAAGCTGCCAGATGGGCTTGAGACCTTGCCAATTGGCGTCACAACAGCCGCCGTGCCGCAGGCAAAAGCCTCTACCAGCCGGCCAGATTTGGCATCCGCCTCCCATTGGTCAATCGCATAGCGTTCTTCGCGAACAACCAAACCTTCTTCGCGCGCCAGCGTCAGCAACGAATCACGCGTGATGCCCGGCAAGATTGTGCCGGACAGAGGCGGGGTTTGAATTGAGCCATCTTCAAACACCAAAAAGATGTTCATGCCGCCCAATTCTTCAATCCAGCGATGCTCGGCCGCATCGAGGAAGACAACTTGATCATGGCCTAATTTGCTGGCTTCAGCCTGTGCCACAAGGCTTGCAGCATAGTTACCGCCACATTTGGCCGCCCCGGTGCCGCCGGGGGCCGCCCGGCTATAGTCTTGCGACACCCAGAGCGAGACGGCAGGCGCCCCGCCTTTGAAATAGCCCCCAACTGATGATGCAATCACCATGAAGAGATATTCAGAAGACGGCTTAACGCCCAGAAACACTTCGCTCGCGATCATGAAGGGACGCAAATAAATGGCGCCGCCTTCCACATCGGGGAACCAATCCCGATCAATCTGCACCAGCTGGCGACAGGCTTCGATAAACAGCTCTTCGGGCACTTCTGCCATGGCCATGCGCCGTGCCGAGGCATTGAACCGCTGGGCATTTGACTCAGGGCGGAACAAAGCCATGGCACCATCAGCCAAGCGATAAGCCTTTAGCCCTTCAAAAATTTCCTGCGCATAATGGAATACTGCCGTTGCCGGATCGAGAACCAAGGGCTGCCGCGCGTGCACGCGCGCGTCATGCCAGCCTTGGCCCTCAACATAACGGATCGTGACCATATGGTCGGTGAACACCTTACCAAAGCCGGGTGCCGCGATACGGGCAGCGCGCTCATCAGCGCGCACCGGGTTGGTATTGGGTTCGACCAAAAAAGGCAGAGGATCACGCATGAGGAGCGAAACTTTCTTATTGTTGAATGCGGCAGAGCCGCAACTTCCTGTCCCCGCTATGCCAGTGTCTGGGCGGCGTCAACTGCTGCCGGGTCAATCCGCAGTTCGGGCAGCTTCGGCCAGTTCCCGGCTGCGCTGCGCCGTTGCTTTGACAGTTGCACGCACAAGATCACGCAGGTCAGACGCATCCATCACAGTCAGGCCCGCATGCGTCGTGCCATTGGGGCTGCGGACAGCCTCTGCTAAATCTGCAGGGGCTGTCTCCGTCGCCAGCGAAAGCCGGGCCGACCCGGCCACTGTGTGCAACGCCAATTGGCGGGCCAGCTCAGGCGAGAGGCCTTCTGCCTCACCTGCTGCCGCCAGCGCCTCGATAAAGCGAAACACAAAGGCAGGGCCAGACCCTGATATGCCCGTGACCGCGTGAAACACATCTTCCTCAGCCACCCAAGTCGCAAAGCCCAAAGGGGCGACCAATTGATCCACTTGAGTTCGGCCCGCAGAATCCAGATCAGGCGCAAAAACCGCACTGGCCCCTTCCCCAATGGCTGCCGGCATATTGGGCATCACCCGCACATAGGCGCGAGCGCCCGGCAGTCGCTGCGCGAGCACAGCGGTTTCCACACCCGCCAGAATCGAAAGGACAAGTGTGTGTGGCCCTATGGCCAAAGTCGGCGCGACCTGCGCCAAGGACTGCGGCTTGATGCCTAAGACAAGAATGTCAGGCGCCGCCCCTTCAGGTGCAGCAACAAGGCGCACGCCATCCGGCACATTTTTTGCCACCGGATCAATGATAAGGATTGAGTCTGGGCGCACCCCATGCGCCAGCCAACCGCGCAGCATGGCCCCGCCCATATTGCCACAGCCCACCAACCAGATGGAGGGCGTCGCCGTCATGCTTCGCCCTGAGTTTCCACCATGGCCGAGGTAATGGCCTCTCGCGGGGATTTTCCGCCCCACAGGACGAACTGAAACACCGGATAAAAGCGATCCAGCTCTTCAATCGCGGCTTCAACCATGACTTCTGCCTGATCGTAAGAAAACACAGCCTCACCACTGCCAGAATCAAGCAGGGCAGCATGGCGATAGGCAATAATCCCAGTTGATGGCCAATATTCAAAATGGCCCAGCCAGAGTTGTTCGTTAATCAGCCCAATGGCTTCATAGATCACGGCAGCTTGCGCATCCGTGACTTTAATGTCCGGAAAAGCGAGGAATTGCAGAACACAATCATCCTCGCGCCACAGACCCCGCAACTCATATTGGTTCCATGCGCCTTTGGCGGAGGCGACAATTTCCTCATCCCCAATACGCTCATGCAGCCAGTTATGCGCCGAGAACCAGCTTTCCAGCGTTTCGATAGGCGCGCCGGCGGCTTGCGCCATGTCGAGGGGTTCCATACTCATCGCGATTATGCTTGCCGTTCCAAAGCGGGAACCGGCAAGGGCGCGCTCCGGTTCCCCGGACAAAATTGTGGACAAGACCCGAAAAGACTTATCCCTGCGCCTTGCCTTCAAGCGCATCGAGCCGCGCTTTCAACTGATCTGCCTCTTCGCGCGCCGCCAATGCCATGGCTTTCACCACTTCAAATTCATCGCGGCTGACAAAATCCATGCCGCCAATCCATTCTTTCACCTTTTCGCGCGTGGCGGCCTCAGCCTCACGCGTCATCCCTGCAATGGTGCCGGCCGCGCCGTTCACAATTTTAGCGAGGTCATCAAACAGGCGGTTTTCGGTCTGCATCAGTCAATCCTTGGCAATAGAAACAGGGCTTAAAGCTGTATTTGGGTATTCGCAGCCCCAGACACAAGGTTTTCCGCATCGGGATTAAGCTGATCAATCTTGTAATTGAGAATGGCCGCAAAACTGAGCCAAATCATATATGGCACCAGCAGCCATGCTGCTGCCTTGCGGATCCGTGCGAAGGCAAATGTCGTCCATATCGTCAGCGCGAGGATGACGAAGATGAGGACAAGCGCCATCGAAACGTGATGAAGCGCAAAAAACAGCGGCGACCAAGCGAGGTTAAAGATGAGCTGCAAGCCAAATAAGAACAGCGCGAAGCCTCGCCCATGCGCGCCGCGGGCATAAAGGACCATCGCAACGGAAAGGCCCATCAAGACATAGAGCGTCGACCAGACAACGCCAAAGACCCAACCCGGCGGCATGATGTCAGGCCGCTTCAGGGCAAGAAACCAGCCATTATCATAGCCAGAATTGGCCATTTGCCCGGACAAAAAGCCCAAAAACAAAATCGCGGGCACCGTGATGATAGCCCAGCGCAGGAATGAGAGGCGCAATTGGCCTTTGGTTGCAATATCGCTCATGCTCGCTCCAGCCTAGTTATCCGGCTTGTGTAGGCGAGATCAGATGTCGGCCGCAAGGCTCAGCGCGTAGCGTCGTGATCCATTTGGGATAAGAAATCCTGTGCCACCGACAGCCCAGCCAAAAGTGTTGAAGACATTCTGCACATTTGCGCGCAGCAACACGGGCTTGCCACTCAGCTTAAATCGATATCGTGTGCCAAGATGCAACACCGATCGCGCCGGGATGCGCAGGCTGTCTTGCGCATTTGCAGTGCGCGAGCTGGTTGATTCGAACCCCGCCGTTAACGACACGGTCGGCACGCCGGGCAATTGATAATCGAGGCTCGCCATTGTGTGGCGGCGGAAGGTTCCAATAGGGCGACTGCTGATGCGGCCAGAGGCAACTTCCTCCCCCGCAACGCGCGCATCCAGCCACACATTGCCGGCAACGACATAGAGCCCCTTTGCAAGCGGGCCAGCCACAGAAAACTCAACGCCGCGATTGCGCACTTGCCCAAGCTGTCGAAATTGCTGCGTGGCGTCCAAGTTGAAATAGGGCTTTTCAATATCGAAATAACCCAGAACCGCGCTGACCCCTGCGGCGGGCTTCCAACGGAGCCCTGCTTCTTTCTGGGTGGTGCGAATGGCGGGCGGCGCCTCATTGCGGTTGGCCGCTTCAGCAGGGGCCACCGGGCTTTCCTCCAACCCACGCGTATAGCCGGCATAGGCCGCTAGATTTTCTGCAATGTAAAAGGCGCCCGTGCTGCTGAAAAGCCAGGGCTTGTCATATGTTGGCGGCACGACCCGTGCTGGATCAGGCATTGTTACGGATTTGGCATAATCTGTTTTTTGCAGACCAAGGCTGAGTTCACCCAAGCGCGCCCATCGTCCTTCATATCCCAGACCAAGCGTCTTCTGCGTCACCTGGCCGCGTGTTTTGGCGCCAATTTGTGCTGTTTGCTCGGGGCGAAAATCCTGAATGCCAATGCGGCTTTGCCCGAGGCTGACAGAGCCTGCACCACCGTAAACCCGCGATTGATCTCGCCCGCGGAGCGAGAGGATCAGCTTGTGTAGCCGCGGACCTTCCACCACGCTGCGCGCCACGCGCACCTCGCCAGATGTCGATCCATAGCGGTTCCCCCCATCGACCACGACAACCCGGTTGGCGACCTGCCCTGATCGATCCGTGCCAAAAAGCAGGTCGATATGGTCCTCATCGACTTTTACTTGCGACCGAAAGACTCCCAGACTGAGATCAAAGTCCGCAATGCGTGCCTTTGTCACAACGCCATAATTGGAGGATGTGCCGCTATAGTCAGACCATTTCTGACCCAAAAACCGATCCCTAGCGATGGGCGCAGGCAGAAAATCACCCGTGGTTGTAAAGATGAGCGATTGGCTTTGCTCGCCCGAGACGCGGAACTGGCTCCAAAAAGGCAAGATTTCAAAATCAGCGACTGGGCTGAAGCGCCCCAGCAGGGCAAGGCTCGTCAAATCACCTGTGCCATGATGCGGTTGGCCATCGCGATAGCGGCCCGCCCCAAAAGCTATGCCAGCACGTTCCCCATCAATGGGCAGCTGCACGTCCAATTCGGCCCCCGCACCTTCCCACGGCCCAAGGGACAGGTTGAGCGAGGTCAGCTGCTTTGCCCCTGGTCGCCGCAGCCTATAATCTGCAATGCCTGTGGGCGCTGGAAATGGGTAACCTTGGGCCGAAATGCCCACATGGATGACGGTCCCAGCCATTAGCCGGTCAATTGGCCTTGCCTGCTGGTCAAAATAGAGCCCTTCTATCCGCAAATTGCCTGCTGCAACTGGCGAAAAACCCCGGACAAGATTGGCATTGTAAATGCCAATCTGTTCATCCCCTACCGACGTACCAAAGGCATCTTCGGCCTTTTTTACGGCATTGTCATTGGTGCGTTGCGCGAACGCTGCACTCGGCAAAGCAGCCAGCGAGGCGACGAGAAGAGCTGTGTGATAAGAGGCTAATTTCATACAGGCCCTTTCCGAGGCAAGGCCCACCAATGCGATTAACCTTCGACAAACGTCAGCGATGCTCGACGAGCGCGGTTAAAGATCCATCACCAATTGCGCCATAAAGGTCCGGCCATTGGAATAAGTAAACCCGCCGCTGGATGAGACTTGCCAGCCATAATCATTAAACAGGTTCATGGCCTGAGCACGGAACAACACTGGGTGGCCATCAACCTTGAAGCGATACCGCGTCCCCAAGTTCACATTCTGCCTTGGCGGCGCAGATAGAGTGTTGCACGCATTGGCAACGCGCGACGACAAGGCCTCAAAAGCAATATCTAGAGACCAGGGGCTGGTGCCATTGGCAAAACGCCAGTCCAGATTTGCAATGCCGCGTGTGCGCACAACACCAACGGGCCGAACGCCAATCAATCGGGCGTCCACGGCCTCTCCGGCAATTTTGGGATCCAGCAGCAACGCGCCGGCCACAAGAGACAATCCGGGACGGATGGGCCCTGCCAGAGAGACTTCTAGCCCGCGATTATCCACCTGCCCCAACTGACGATAGCGCAGCGACGGATCGAGGTTGAAATACGGCTTTTGGACGCTGAACAGGCCCGCCACCAGCGACATTTTGGACGTGACGGCATAGCGCAGGCCAAAATCCATTTGCCGGGTACGAATAGCCGGAGGCGCCTCTGACCGGTTGGTTGCGATATCTGGGGCCACCAAAGCTTCCTCAAGCCCGCGCACAAAGCCGCCATAAGCTGTCAGCCGCGGCGATAGGTTAAGCGTGCCCGTTGCCGTTACCAAAATGGGCGTATCTTTGGTCAGTACAGACGGCAAAGCCGCGTCTGCAAAGCTAATATTCTTGCGATACTGCGCGCGCGAGACCGACAGGTCGATTGACCCATGGCTCAGCCATTTAAAGCCATAGGCCACGCCAAAACTCATCTGGCGAACATTGTCCTTGTCTTTGACTTGGGGAAGCAAGGCGGGCTGCGCACGAAAATCAGGCAACACGGCTGAGCTTGGACCCAAATCAATCCGCTGTGTGCCGCCAAATAGGCGGTCCTTAATTCGGCCTCTGGCACTGAGGACCAAGCGGTGCTGCATATCGCCTGCCTGCCAAATGCGCGTCAGCCGCCCTTCCCCAGAAAGACTATCCGTCTCGCTGCCGGGATCATAAATGATGATACGGTTTGTGGCTTTGCCATCCGCCGTTACGCCGCGCAGCAAATCCGCAAAATTGGTCAAGTTACGGGCCGAAAAGGTAAATAGGCCACCTTCCAACAACCAATTTTGGAGTGGGAATTTCCCAATCACCCCTCCGGTCCGAGTGCGTGACTTTTTATCCGTCCAGTCTTGCCCCAGAAAAACGCCACGTGGCACCCGCGGCGGCAAAGCCTCGGCCGCTGGAAAGAAGGTGACATGCGCTTCATCATCATCATTGGTGAATGCGCCGGCGAACCCCGCCAATAAAGCGCCCTGATAGGGCTGCCAGGCGGCTGTAATTCCAACGGTGCGATAACTGTTCTTGCCGCCTTCAGGTCGGACTTGCTCCCGAAACCCAACGCCCCCTGCGAGGCCAAAATTATCGCCCGAAATTGGCAGCTTCAGCTCAACATTGCCTGCCGCGCCGCCATAAGGCCCCCGCTCAATCATTGCGCTGGCTTCAAATTTACCGCGGTACAGCGTCAGATCATAATCAACGATGCCTGTTGGCGCGGGAAAGGAAAATCCTTGTGCCGCAACGCCCACACGGACAGTTGATCCTTCCACAAGGCGCGTGGGCACACGCTCGATATGATCAAAATACAGGCCCTCGATCCGCACATTCCCCGCATCAATGGGGTTAAAGCCGCGAATATCCTCTGTGCTGTAAAGCCCAATTTTCTCACTGCCGATGGTCTTGCCAAAGGCATCGGCCGATTGAGTTACAAGGTTTTCGGCAGTGCGCTGCGCAAGCGCCACCTCCGGCACTGCCACAGCCGCTGCTGCCACAAAGAGCAGTTTGGCGTTCACATTTCCCCCTGTCAGGCGCTTAGAGGGGCTTGTGAGCTGCGATTAGGAACTCAATATTGCCCTCTGGCCCTTTGATCGGACTTTCGGTGACGCCTTCTACGTCCCAGCCCTCGCTGGTCAACCAGCTTTTAACTTCAGAACATATACGTAAGTGCACATCCGGGTCGCGCACCACGCCCCCCTTGCCCACTTCTTCGCGCCCAGCTTCAAATTGCGGCTTAATCAGCGCCAGCAAGCGCGCACCCGCTTTGGCAAACTGCATAGGCCGCTCTAACACCTTAGCAAGGCTGATAAAGCTTGCATCACAGACAAGAATGTCGACCGGCTCTGGAATATGCGCTTCAGTCAATATCCGAGCACTGGTTTGCTCATGCACAATGACGCGCGGATCCTGCCGCAGCTTCCACGCCAGCTGGTTCGTCCCACTGTCTACCGCATAAACGCGCGTTGCGCCGCGTGTCAGCAGCACATCGGTAAAGCCGCCCGTAGAAGAGCCAACATCCATGGCAATGGCGCCAGTGACATCCCAGCCAAATTGCGTCAGCCCATGATCCAGCTTTAGGCCACCGCGCGACACCCAGGGATGATCCCGCCCCCGCACGTCCAGCGGGGCATCTTCCGGCAGGGCTTGGCCAGCCTTATCGACCTTTTTCTCGCCATGATAAACCAGCCCGGCAAGGATCAGCGCCTGTGCCCGCGTTCGGCTTTCCACCAGCCCGCGATCGACCAGCAACTGATCTGCCCGTACCTTGCCCATGGGCAATCAGGCGCGCTTTTCAGCGTCTGCCACCACAGAATTGATGCGCAAGGCCTTGAGGACCGTCTCCACAATATGCGGGGCGTTTAAGCCAGCCTCATCATATTGCTTTTGCGGATTGTCATGATCTTGGAACGTGTCGGGCAGGCGCAATGTACGCAGTTTGAGCCCAGCATCAATCAACCCCTCATCGCTGGCCATAGTCAGCACATGCGCGCCAAGGCCGCCAACAGCGCCTTCTTCCACTGTCACCGCGACGTCATGGCTGGTGAGCACACGGCGGATCAGCTCATTATCCAGTGGCTTGGCAAAGCGCAGGTCAACTACAGTGGTGCTGAGGCCCTTCGCCTCGAGCTGGTCAGCCGCCTTCAGCGCCTCTTCCAGCCGAGTGCCCAACGAGAGAATCGCCACTTTCTTGCCCTGCCGGACAATACGGCCTTTGCCGATCTCCAGCTGCTCTGGCACGTCTGGCAAGGGCACGCCAAGCCCATTTCCGCGCGGATAGCGCACCGCAATAGGCCCGTTATCATATTGGGCAGCCGTATAGGTCATATGGACCAGCTCGGCCTCGTCTGATGGGGCCATGACGACCATATTGGGCAGCGTTGCCAAATATGTGATGTCAAACGAGCCGGCATGGGTTGCGCCATCCGCACCCACCAGCCCGGCCCGGTCAATTGCAAAGCGCACTGGCAAGTTTTGGATTGCCACATCATGCACCACTTGGTCATAGGCACGCTGCAGAAACGTCGAATAAATGGCGCAGAATGGCCGCATGCCTTGCGCAGCCAACCCGGCTGCAAAGGTAACGGCATGTTGTTCGGCAATGCCAACATCAAAAGCCCGATCAGGATGCGCTTTTGCAAATTTATCAACGCCGGTGCCCGATGGCATTGCCGCTGTAATCGCGCAAATCCGGGGGTCTGTATCCGCCAACTTGGCCAATGTTTCGCCAAAAACATTCTGATAAGCGGGCGGGCCCGGCGGGGCTTTCACTTGCGTGCCCGTCACCACATCAAATTTTTGGACACCGTGATATTTATCAGCGGCTGCCTCAGCAGGCGCATAGCCATGGCCTTTTTTGGTGACGACATGGATCAGGCACGGGCCTTCAGCCGCATCGCGCACATTTTCCAGAACGGGAATAAGATGGTCCAGATTATGCCCATCAATCGGGCCAACATAATAAAAGCCCAGCTCTTCAAACAGCGTGCCACCCATGGCCATGCCGCGCGCAAATTCATCCGTGCGACGGGCTGCCACGTGCAACGGGGCCGGCAGACGGCGTGAAATTTTCTTCGCCAATTCGCGCAGATTGAGGAAGGGCTGCGAGGAAACAAGCCGCGCCAAATAGGCCGATAGGCCACCCACGGGCGGTGCAATCGACATATCATTGTCATTTAGAATAACGATCAGACGGTTGCCGGCATCGGCGGCATTATTCATCGCCTCATAGGCCATGCCTGCCGACATTGCGCCATCGCCAATCACGGCTATGCCGCGCCCGGGGCGATTGTTCATCTTATTGGCTATCGCAAAGCCCAAGGCCGCAGAAATTGAGGTAGAGCTGTGCGCTGCGCCAAAGGGATCAAATTCGCTTTCGCTCCGCTTGGTAAAGCCGGAAAGCCCCCCACCCTGCCGCAAGGTGCGAATGCGATCCCGCCGCCCTGTCAGGATTTTATGGGGATAGCATTGGTGCCCAACATCCCACACCAACTTGTCCTCAGGGGTGTTGAAGACATAGTGGATGGCGGTTGTCAGTTCGACAACGCCCAGCCCCGCGCCCAAATGCCCGCCCGTCACTGAGACAGCGGAAATGGTTTCGGCACGCAGTTCATCTGCAAATTGACGAAGCTGGTCCGGCCGCAATTTGCGCAAATCAGCCGGATAGGTCACCGTGTCGAGCAACGGTGTAGCAGGTTGATCAGTCATAACGAGGGTTTCTAGCCCAGGCTTTGGACGATGTCGAACATATGTCAGTCACCCCTCATCCTTTTTAGGGGGTAATGGCCTAAGCTCTTCAGCAATTGGCCCTAATGCACAAAGCGAGCGACCACATCTCGATAGCTACGGCTCACTTTCACTTGCGCGCCGCTTTCCAAAATAAGGAAGCACTCCCCATTGGTATGCGGCTTGACCTGGCGGACCAAATCGAGATTGACGATGGATGAGCGGTGAACGCGCTGAAATTTCCTTGGATCTAGGCGCTTTTCCATGTCTTTCATGGTCTGACGCAGCACCAGCGTTTCGCCGCCTGTGTAAATGCACATATAATCGCCCGCGGCATCAATCCGCTCGATACTGTCAACATCTACGCGGAAAATCTGGCCTTGATCCTTGATATTAATCAGCTTTTCAAAGCGGCTTGCCGAAGGTGCATCTTCGCTATCGACAATTTCCTCGTGCACATCAGGCGCATGTTCTGCGAGGGCTTCTTTCAAGCGTTCAGCCTCTTCCACGCCCTTTTTCTCGGCAAGACGCTGGCGAACACGCTCCATCGTCGCAGATAGACGGTCTTCTTCAACCGGCTTCATGAGATAATCTGTTGCCTGTGCCTCAAACGCGCGAATGGCGTGGTCGGAATAAGCCGTTACGAACACAAAGAGTGGCGGCTCAATATCAGCAAGCCCGGAAACCACCGAAAACCCATCAAATCCGGGCATTTGGATATCCAGAAAAACAAGGTCGGGCTTATGCGTTTTGATCGCGCGAATGGCTTCCCGGCCATTATTGCACGTTTCAATAATTTCGACATCGGGATGGTCCTGCAACCTTAGGGCAAGGCCCTGAATGGCAAGAGTTTCATCGTCGACAAGAATGGTGCGGATGGTCATGCGGCCTCCAACCTGGGGGTTTCTGTCTGAAACGGAATGTCGATCAACACTTGAAAGCCCTTGCCGCTGCGTGCTTGCGTTTCAAAACGATGATCTTCGCCATAGGCTTGGCTGAGCCGATCCCGAATATTGGCCAGCCCAACACCCGTTGATCCGCTTGCCCCAGCGGCCTGTTCCGCACAGCCGGCGCCGGTGTCTGCGACGGTAATTTGCACTCTATCGCCCGAAAGACGTGCGGCCACCGCAATATCAGCCCCCTCTTCTTGCGGTGTAACAGCATATTTAATGGCATTTTCAACTAAGGGTTGAAGCAACAGCGACGGCAAGCGGGCCTTACCCACTGCCGGATCAATTTCAAACGACGGGCGCAGCCGGTCTTCAAAGCGCATCTTCTCAATCTCAAGATAGAGCTTCAGCGTCTCAATTTCTTGTTCAATGGTCACTTGCGCTGTTGCCTCATTGGCCAATGTATAGCGCAAGAACGAAGAGAGGCGCGATAACATGGCATTAGCCCGCTCTGTCTGCTTCAAAAGCACCAGCGTGGAAATCGAGTTGAGCGTGTTAAACAGGAAATGCGGGTTCAACTGGTAACGCAACATGGCAAGCTGCGCCGAAGTTGCCTGATTTTCCAGCTTCAAAAGCTGGTCCGCCTGTTCTTCGATAATCAGGTAGAAGTTAATGCCATAATAGAGCGCCGCCCAAGCGCCCAAAAGCAAGGAATTGAGCGAGATTGCGCTGAGGAAGAGCGCGCCGTTAAACTCTGCGCCTTCCCGCTCCAACAGATTGAAGACCCAGGCATCTACCATCGAATGCAGCAGAATCGCGACAATGAAGGTCACGACAGACAGCCCCCATGTCACCAAAGGCCGCCGACTGATGAGCCAGCGGAAAATGCCGCCCATGATCAGCGTGAGGGAATAGCCCGTGGCTGTGGAGACCAACAACGGCACCACCCAAGACAAGCTCATCCCCGCGCCAACGCCACTGGCGAGTCGCAGCATGAAATAGAATGACCAGCCGATCGTCTGGAGAATCCAGAAAGCACGGCTCTTATCCGCAAAAAACGGCTGATTGCTAAGTCCAGGTATCGCCATAGGCTATAGGTCTAGCCGAAGCTGACGCCCAATTGAAGCCTTGTGCAGGGCTCGCTATGCTGCGGGCAAAATAGACAAAGGAGATTGAGGATGGCTGACACCGATCTGCTGGAGCAGACTGCCAAATTTCACAGCATGACTGAGGGTACCCAAGAAGACTGGGATATCATCATGACGCATTTGCGGCCCTTTGCCCGCAATGGCGGCGCGCGTGTTCTCGATCATTTGCGCCTCTTGGAAGGCGATTGTGGCGGCTTTGCCGTGGATCGACTGACACATTGCCTGCAAACTGCCACCCGCGCGCACCGCGATGGTCGCGATGAGGCCTATGTTGTGATGGCGCTGCTCCACGATATTGGGGATACGTTGGGGGCCTATAACCACCCAGATGTCGCCGCAGCGATCATTAAGCCCTTTGTGTCAGAAGAACTCCACTGGATCACCCAGCATCATGGGATTTTCCAAGGCTATAACTTTTTCCATTTTATTGGCCTGAACCGCGATCTGCGCGAAAACTTCAAAGGCCATGAACATTATCAGGCCACTGCAGAGTTTATTGAAAAATATGACTGCCCAGCCTTTGACCCCAATTATGACACAGCGCCCCTAAGCTTCTTTGAGCCAATGGTGATGCGCCTGTTCGAAAAGCCGCTGAATTCCATGTACAAAAAGGCGATGGATTAAAACGCAAGGCACAGCAGCAGGCAGTTTAAACCTGCCAATTGCCCAAAGAAAAACCGCCGCCCCTTTCGGGACGGCGGTCTTTTTTGCCTGTGACAGATGGGCTTAGAAGCCGATCTGCAGCGTGCCCATGATGGTCCGCGGCGAGCCGACGGAGAAGTTCGGGTTCGCACCCGAAACGCCGCCGATCGTGCCATGGTGGATCTGGGTGCTGATGTTGCCGAAGTAGAACTTGTTGAACAGGTTCTGCACGTTCAGCTGGAAGAAGGTCTTCTTGAAACCATAATCTTCGAAGCTGAAGCGGGCGTTCAGATCAAACAGCGTGTAGCTGGGCGACACAACGTCGTTGACGTCGGTTGCGAAGCGGCTGCTGACATATTTGCCCTGCAGACCAACAGTGACTGGACCCTGCTCCACAGAGACACGGCCACCCAGCGTCCAACGCGGCGTTTCCGTCACGAACTTGCCCTTGGTCGGGGCAAAGACGGTGACGCCGTTGACCTTACCAATTTCAATGTCCTGCTGCAGCGTGGAGTGGTTGTACGATGCAAAGGTGTACAGCGTCAGCGCGTCGACAGGCTTGTAGCTGAGGTTTGCATCAACACCGTAGGTTTCAACCTTACCAACGTTACGGTCAACCGAGATGCCTTGCAGCTGGTCGAACGACGTCACGATGCGGTTCTGATAGCCAATGTACCAGCCTGTCATCTGCGCCTGCACCTTGCGAGTCAGGTAACGCAGACCAAGGTCGATAGCGTCAGTTGTTTCCGGCGTCACAACAACGCTCGGCTGGCGATAGAGGTTGTCCGTACGCGGAGCCGAGAAGCCCTTGGAGAAGCTGGAGAACACGCTCAGATTGTCGGCCAACTTGTAGGTCAGACCGGCGCTCGGCAGGAGCTTGTTGAACTTATACTTCGCCGCGAACGGGGCATAAAGCGAACCGCTCGGGAACACGGCGGCATTCGGTGCCACGATCGTCAACTGGCTAGCAGGCTGGCTGGTGCAGGTGGCAAAGCCGCTGCCGCTCGTCTGCGTGTAGCAATATTGGTTCAAGTCACGCTGGAAGAACGGCGCACGAATGCCGAGTTCAACACGCAGATCGTCATCCATGAACTTGCCAACATATTTGGCCGAAACCTGGTTCAAGAGCGCAATCGAGAGACGATCACGTTGGCGCAGGGCATAGCCATCTGCCGACAGAACCTTGCGACCATTGCGACCGCCGAACACGCTTTCCGGGTTGCCGGCGCTATCCAGATAGCCCCATTCACCCGTCTGACGGTGACGTGCACGGTCAAAGGTGTAGGAGAGCTGCAGGATCTGATCCGGCGTAAAGCTGTAGACCAGCGACGTCATTGCCGTGATGCGGCGCGTGTTGGTGGTGTTGGGCGTGTAGAAAGCAACACGATCCAGCAGATCGCCATCACCGTTCAAATCAGCACCTGCTGCCGCCGAAGCGCCCTTGGTCACAGCCGAGGTTTCCGCCTGCACCGTGTAGCCACCGCCATTGGCGAGAACATATTGGTACGAGCTATCGAGCGTGACGTAGAGCTTGTCATTCAGCGTGTAGCGCGAATTGAGGCGCACGTTGCCCGTGTTCGACGGGTTGATACGAACGCCATAGAAATTGGTGCAGGTAAAGCCTGATGCACCATCATCCTGCGCCGTGCCATTAGCCGGGGTGGGCTTGCGGCAGGTGGCGTCGTTTTCAAAGTTAAACAGCGCCTGCTGCTGCGCATCCGACAGAACCGACAGATCCAGCGGCGTGGCCGACGAGATCGTGGTGGCAAGCGGCAACGTGGTCGAACCGAACAGCGTGCGCATGTCGTTCACGCTCGGGTTGCGATAGAAAGCATTGCGGTTCTGGTTGTAGTGCGCCGAAATCGCAAAGAAATCATCCTTGCCACCGAGCGGCTGATAGAAGCGCGCATTATATTGCTGCTTTGCAATACCGCCCGGGCCCTTGAACTTATCGTTGCGGGCCGTGCTGGCCGCGACCCAGAAGCGCGAACCAGAATCGTTCAGCGCGCCGGTGTTGAAGAAGCCAAAGGCGCGGCGATAGTTGAAGTCACCGCCCGAGACGCTGGCAAGCGCGCTCATATCTTCGCTGCCATAAATGGTGCGATAGTTCACGGTGCCGCCTGCAGCCGATGCCGTCGGGCTGTCCACATCCGTGGTGCCCAAGTTCACATTGACCTGTTCGATCAGCTCGGGGTCAACCTGCTGGTTCGAATAAATCGCATAGTTGCCCGAATCGTTCAGCGGGAAGCCGTCGAGCGTCAGCGAGATACGGTTGCCGTCAAAGCCACGGATACGGATATTACCGCCCGACGAGCCATAGGCATCCGACTGCGTGAAGTTCACGCCGGGGATCAGGTTGATGGTGTTCAGAATGGTCTGACCAGCGGCCTGGGTGGTGATGATTTCCTGCGTCAGAACACCACGCGCCTTGGGCGCATCAGGAACAACAACGCCTGCGACACCGTCATTTGCGGACTGAGCGGTAACAATGATTTCATCATCAACCGAAATCGAGCCAGTCGACTGCGCAAAAGCAGGCGCAGACGCAATCATCGCGACTGTAGCCACGCCGAAATAGAATTGCTTCTTCATGATAGATCCCCGTTTATAGGCCGGATCCTTCCGGCACTTCCTGTGCTGCCCCGGCCCTGTGGCGCCCATATATTTCGAGACCATGACAGGCGAGTCGAATTGATCTCTGATAATCATTTGAAGGAGATGCGTTGCAAAAAAGCAACGCTCCCTTTCAAATTGGCACTATTGCTGCGGCGCGATTTGGCGAATTGGCACAGGGATATTGCACAAATCGGCACCCCCTGCGGGTATGTTGAAAAAGGCATCCCGCCGATTGGCGCGTGCCTGGGCATAGGCCTGAAAACTGGCACTATCACTGGCAAGAACTGCAAAACGTGGGCGCTCTTTGACGGGCAGATCAGACACAAGGCGAAGGGTATCAATGCGTGTCCGTTCTTTGGGGTGCGCATAAAAGCCCAAAGCGGCGGTTCCTCGCGGCAAGGATGAGAGATGCTCTATCCCCTGCACAACTCGGCCAACCACAGCGATATTGCGATCCAAATGACGCGGCGCATGGCCAATTACGGCATAGAGTTCTGCGCCCGTGCCCGTATCCGGCGATAAATTTCGCCCTACACCCACCATGCCATAGCAATGCACCAGCCAGTTGCTGGGGCCACCCTGCCCGTGCGTGCCGGCAACAGGCCAGCCTTTGTAAAAGTTACTCCAATTTGACGCCGTGTTTCGCGGAAGAAATACCTCCTCCAATCCTTTTGATTGGGGGAGTTGGCCCGGCACCACATAGTCGGCTTCTGGCATTTGGCGCAGGCCAGGCGGCAAGGCGCGCGCCTTAGCAGGGGTTTCGCCGTCGGGATCACCCCATTGCGCCACATAATTATCCTGCACACGCGTGATTGCTAAGCCATCCCACCACCGCGCCTGCGCCAGCTTGCGAATATTGTTGACCCAGCCTTGGGCAAAGGGCGCTGGCGCAAGCTGAATAACCACGCGCCGCGCCCCATCCTGCGCCGTATTTGGCAGCGTCATTACAAGCAGATCCTCCGCCGGCACCTCTACCCAATCGCTCGCCGGCGCCGCTGCCACAATATCTGCAGGCGATTTTGCGTGGGCCACACTGCCAAGGCTGATGGTCAACCCCAATATCAAAAAGTGAAAGTTTTTCATGCCCGGTAAGATTGCACAGCGCAGAGCCTTGCGAAACCCCTCCACCCGATATAGGGCGCTCTCCTTCCAGTGCGAATTCTGGTTGTTTGATTCCGGTAAAGACTGCGCTCGCGGTCGTTGCAACCGGTTTCAGGCCCTATGCGGAGCGGTGGCCGAGTGGTCGAAGGCGCTCGCCTGGAAAGTGAGTATACGGCAAAACCGTATCGAGGGTTCGAATCCCTCCCGCTCCGCCACATAACCCTATGAAAGTATTCTCTTTCTGGGGGCGTCCTCAAAAATCCTGTTGTATTCAAGGGTTATGGCGGTAGGCTATTCACCTCGCCTTTGGGGCGATGGCTCAAAAGTGTTCTCCTAAGTCGCATTTTCCTCAAAGCTGTTACCTAAACCGGGTTCGGTGAAGAGGAGTTAATCACCTGCACTTTCGGAATTTTTCTGGAGTAGGCAGCTTCGGGTTGGAACGCGGTCTGATCATGACCAAGAGAATCTGTCACCCAATCTTTGCTGGTTCTTTTCGAGAGGATAAGGCGCACGGGCCACTCCAAAGGAGGCAGATCAGCTGAAAATTACGCTGGCAAGACCTACAAGATCGTTTGTGCTATCGGGCAGAATAAAGCTTCAAAAGCTCGTGCAAATAGTCGCGGCCATCGTAAACCGACTGCACCTTAATCCGCTCATTAAGGCCATGGGCTCCCCCGCCATCATGGTCAAACATCAGCCCGGGCACGCCATAAGTTGGGATGTTGATAAGGCCTAGCATGGTAGCATCCGTTGCGCCTGTAAGCATGACGGGGATCACTGGGATACTGGGACACATTTGTCTGGCGAGCTGCTTGGCAGGGTCTATGATTTTGCGATCAAGCGGCACCGGGACTGCCATCGGGCGACTGGGCTCACGCAGTTTTAATGTGACGCGCGGATTGGCGATCGCGCGCTCCATGGCCGATTGAATATCCGGCACAGTCGCAGTCGGCAAAATGCGGCAATTGACCGTTGCTTTCGCCCGTTGAGGAAGGGCGTTGGGCGCATGCCCGGCGTCCACCATGGTCGCAACACAGGTGGTCCGTAACATCGCACTTAATGTCGGGTCCCGCGAGAGAAGATCGGCGGCAGCTTGATCCTTCTCATTTTTCAA
>JBEEOY010000004.1:0-4463 GCA_041191345.1 Pseudomonadota bacterium | reverse complement strand
GTGACCGGCGCATCGACCAAGATCGATCGCTTTGTTGAGCTGATGCAGGATATTGGCCTTGTTGAAGTTGCCCGCACGGGCATCGTCGCTATGGCTCGTGGGAAAGAGGCTGTTTGAATTTCTAATCCAACCGTCACCCTGAACTTGGTTCAGGGTCCATGATCACCCAATCAAACCATTTAAAAAATTGGTGTTCATGGATGCTGAAACAAGTTCAGCATGACGTTCAATATGAGGAAGAAAAAAATGCGCGTTTATTATGATCGTGACGCCGATCTGAAGTTGATCGAAAACAAGAAGATCGCCATTGTCGGTTATGGCAGCCAGGGCCATGCCCATGCCCAGAACCTGCGGGATTCAGGCGTGAAGGACGTTGCGATTGCGCTCCGCCCGGGTTCGGCCACTGCCGCCAAGGCAGAAGGCGCTGGCTTTAAGGTTCTGTCAAACGCAGAAGCCGCTGCTTGGGCCGATATCGTCATGATCCTCGCCCCCGATGAGCATCAGGCTGCAATTTGGGACAATGATCTGAAGGGCAATATGAAGCCGGGTTCGGCGCTTGCCTTTGCGCATGGCCTCAACATTCATTTCGGCCTGATTGAAGCGCCAGCGGATATCGACGTCATCATGATCGCGCCCAAGGGCCCGGGCCACACGGTGCGTGGTGAATATGTGAAGGGCGGCGGCGTTCCCTGCCTGATTGCCATCCATCAGGATGCCTCGGGCAATGCGCATGACATTGCGCTTGCTTATGCCTCAGGCGTTGGCGGTGGCCGGTCTGGCATTATCGAAACCAACTTCAAGGAAGAGTGCGAAACGGATCTCTTCGGCGAACAGGCCGTATTGTGCGGGGGTATCACCCATCTCATTCAGGCTGGTTTCGAAACACTGGTGGAAGCCGGTTACGCGCCGGAAATGGCCTATTTTGAGTGCCTCCATGAAACCAAGCTGATTGTCGACCTGCTCTATGAAGGCGGGATTGCCAATATGCGCTATTCGATTTCGAACACTGCCGAATATGGCGATATCAAAACGGGTCCGCGCATCATTACGCCGGAAACCAAGGCTGAAATGAAGCGCGTTCTGGCCGATATTCAGTCGGGCCGCTTCGTGAAGGACTTTGTGTTGGATAACCGCGCTGGTCAGCCGGAGCTGAAAGCCAGCCGCAAGGCCGCAGCGGCCCACCCAATTGAAAAGGTTGGCTCTGAACTGCGCGCCATGATGCCGTGGATTGCGAAGAACAAGCTGGTCGACAAGGCCAAGAACTAATTCCATCCGCTAAAACGACCCTGCCCATAAGGGCTGGGTTGACGAACACAGGGGCGCCTCCAACATTGGAGGTGCCCCTTTTCTATTTCGACCAAGGAGAAGCTGATGAACAAAGCCGCGTTTTTGGCGCTGCCCCTGCTGGCAGCTGCCCCCATTCTCGCACAAAGCGGCGCCCCGCAATTGCCGGGACAGGCAGACCCCAGCCGCGTGGCAGCTGGCACTTACGCCGTTGATAACCACCATGCCCAAATTCAGTGGACGGTCAGCCATTTCGGCTTCAACGATTATTTCGGCATTTTCGGCCAGCCCACGGGCGCACTGACCATTGATCCGGCCAAGCCCAATGACGCCAAAGTCTCAATCACTATTCCAGTGAATGAACTGGCAACATCCCGCGGCGATCTGACCAAGCATATGATGACGGCGGATTTCCTTGATGCCGCCAAATATCCGACGGCGACATTTGAATCGACCAAAGTCGAAGCCACTGGCACCAAAGCCAAAATCACTGGCAATTTGACGCTGTTGGGCGTGACCAAGCCTGTCGTGCTCGACGCGCAATTCACCGGTGCGGGCACAAACCCCATGTCGCGCAAGGCAACCATTGGCTTTCATGCCTCGACAACGCTTAAGCGCAGCGATTGGGGCATGACCAAATATGTTCCCCTGATTAGCGATGATGTGAAGATCAACATCAGCATCGCCTTTGAGAAATAAGGGCTTAGCCCACCCCCAACCCCTCCCGCCTGCGGGAGGGGGCGACACTTGGCCTGCCGCCGCAGGCTTAGTCGCAGCGGGGTGGGCATCCTTCCAAGCCCCACCTACCGCGTAATCTGACGTTTACGTCAAGTTGCCTCTTGCAACTGTTTTGAATCCTGCCAAAATCTGATGCTCAAGACATAGGATGGGATCAGATGGCAGTTGAACATGTCGATGCGTTGATTGTGGGCGCTGGAATTTCGGGCCTTGGCGCCGCCGTGCACATGCAGAAAATGTGCCCGGGCAAGAGCTTTGCGATCATGGAACGGCGCAGCAATTATGGCGGAACCTGGGATTTGTTCCGCTATCCCGGCATCCGCTCTGACTCCGATATGTATACGCTCGGCTTCCGCTTTAAACCGTGGACAGCGCGTAAGGCGATTGCCGACGCCCCGTCGATCATGGGGTATCTCAAAGAAACCATCGCGGAATTTGGGTTAGATCGGCACCTCCGCTATGACAGCCATGTGCAAAAAGCCCATTGGTCGAGCGAAAATGCGCTCTGGACTGTGGAAGGCACGCAAAAGGGCAAGCCGTTTAAGATCACCTGCTCCATGCTCTTCATGTGTTCGGGCTATTATAATTATGATCAGGGCTACACACCTGATTTTCCGGGCAAAGACAGCTTCAAGGGCACGATTGTCCACCCGCAGCACTGGCCGGACAAGCTCGATTATCAGGGCAAGAAAGTCATTGTCATTGGCAGCGGCGCAACTGCCGTTACGCTTGTTCCAGCCATGGCGGATACGGGTGCTGGCCATGTGACAATGCTTCAGCGCACACCGACCTATATGGTCTCGCGCCCCGCAGAAGACAGTTTTGCGCTGGGCCTGCGCAAAATCCTCCCCGCCCGCTTGGCTTATGCCGTCACGCGCTGGCGCAACGTGTTGCTGCAACAATTCATGTTTAAGCTGGTGCGCAAGCGCCCAGAAAAATCTGCCGAGCGGTTGATTGGCATGGTGCGCGATCTGTTGCCGCCGGGCTTTGATGTCGAAAAGCACTTCACCCCGCCCTATAAGCCTTGGGATCAACGGCTGTGCCTCGTGCCCGACAGCGATTTCTTCAAAGCGCTGTCCAGTGGCCGCGCCTCAATTGAGACGGATCATATTGAGCGGTTCACTGAAAAAGGCATTTTGCTGAAATCAGGCAAGGAACTGGAAGCCGACATCATCGTGACGGCCACGGGCCTCAATCTTCAAATGCTGTCGGGTCTGGAAGCCTATATTGATGGCGAACGGTTCAACGTGGCAGATCGCATCCTCTATAAGGGCGCGATGTTCAATGATGTGCCCAATCTGCTCATGTGGTTTGGCTATACCAATGCCAGCTGGACGCTGAAGGCGGATCTGACATCCGAATATGCTTGCCGCCTGATCAACCATCTCGATGCAACTGGCACCAAAATTGCCGTGCCGCGCCTCAAGGGCAAGCAAGTGGAGTTGGAGCCGTTTGTCGACTTCTCCTCCGGCTATTTCCAGCGCGCGGTGGGCGCGTTGCCCAAGCAAGCCAAGGAAGCCCCGTGGAAGCTGCATCAGGACTATGCAAAGGACATTAAAAACCTGCGCTATGGCCCGCTGACCGACGAAGCCATGTGCTTTGAAAAGCCGCACAAGGCCGCCACTGCGGCTCCATTGCTTGAAGCCGCAGAATAATCAGCGCAATTTGCGGAAACAGGTCCGGACCTCTTCCACATAGAGGTCCGGCTGTTCCCACGCCGCGAAATGCCCGCCTTTGTCTAGCTCATTCCAATGGATGATATTGGGCATGGTCCGCTCTGCCCATGCCCTGGGCGGGCGCATAATTTCATGCGGGAAGATGCTCACCCCCACGGGCAGATCAATTTGGCGCGGAGCAAAGCTGCCAAAGCTTTCCCAATAGAGCCGGGCGGATGATGTGGCATTGCCGGGCAACCAATAGAGCATGATGTTATCCAGCATCTCATCCAGCGTCAGCGCATCTTCCGGCGCACCCTGATTATCTGTCCACGACCACATTTTTTCATAAACCCACGCGGCCTGCCCCACGGCAGAGTCTGCAAGCGCATAGCCAAGCGTCTGGGGCCTTGTGCTTTGCTGCTTGGAATAGCCTGAGTCCCAATTTTGATAATGATGGAGCGCGGCAAGTGCCGCTTGCGCGCGCGGATCCGGGTTCGCCATGTCTTCTGCCGTGGGCCGTGCCATGGGCATATTTACATGAATGCCCAAGCAGCCCTTGGGCGCCTGCCCGCCAATTGCGCTGGTGACGGCAGAGCCCCAATCCCCCCCTTGCGCCACCCAGTGATCATAGCCCAGCCGCGCCATCAGCGTGGCCCATGCCTGCGCAATGCGCTCTACACCCCAGCCCGTCGCCTTGGGCTTATCCGAAAAGCCAAAACCGGGAAGCGAGGGAAGGACAAGGTGGAAGGCATCTTCCGCCTTGCCGCCATGCGCGACGGGATC
>JBEEOY010000003.1:0-3130 GCA_041191345.1 Pseudomonadota bacterium | reverse complement strand
TGTTAATGTCGTCCCCGGTTTTGTGGGCGAGATTGAAGATACTGAGCACGCGGTGCGCATCTCGAACGAGATTGGCTATCCGGTAATGATGAAAGCCTCTGCTGGCGGCGGCGGCAAGGGGATGCGGCTGGCCTATAATGAGCAGGATGTGCGCGAGGGCTTTGACGCGGTAAAGCGTGAAGGCCTTAACAGCTTTGGCGATGACCGCGTGTTTATTGAGAAATTCATTCTCAACCCGCGCCATATCGAAATCCAGATTTTGGGCGACCAGCATGGCAATGTGCTCTATTTGAATGAGCGTGAATGCTCGATCCAGCGTCGCCACCAAAAGGTGGTCGAAGAAGCGCCATCGCCCTTTGTGACGCCTGAAATGCGCAAAGCCATGGGCGAACAATGCGTCGCGCTGGCCAAGGCTGTTGGCTATTACAGCGCTGGCACAGTGGAGCTGATTGTCTCGGGCGCAGACCCGAGCGGCAAGAGCTTCTACTTCCTTGAAATGAACACTCGGCTTCAGGTGGAACACCCTGTGACTGAAGCGATTACGGGCGTTGATCTGGTCGAGCAAATGATCCGCGTGGCGGCAGGTGAAAAGCTGGCCATGACGCAGGCCGATGTAAAAATTGACGGCTGGGCAATTGAAAACCGCGTTTATGCGGAAGACCCTTATCGCGGCTTTCTGCCATCTACAGGCCGTATTTCGCGCTATAAGCCGCCCGTTCCGGGTTGGACAGGCGACCCCATTCGCGGCACCAATGGCGTGCGCGTGGATGATGGCGTGATGGATGGCGGCGAAGTCTCGATGTTCTATGACCCGATGATCGCCAAGCTGATCACATGGGGCAAGACGCGCGATGAAGCAGCGGATCGCCAAGTCGCCGCGCTGGATCGCTTTGAGCTGGAAGGCCTGGGCCATAACATCGATTTTCTCTCGGCCATTATGCAGCATCCGCGCTTCCGCTCGGGTGAATTGACAACGGGCTTTATTGCCGAGGAATATCCAGACGGCTTTGCTGGGGCCGCCACATCCGAAGATTTGGTGCGGACATTGGCCGGGATTGCTGGCTTCATGGCCTGCGCCAATGCCGATCGCGCGCTTCATATTGATGGGCAGCTGGGTGATGATTTGGAGCCTGCTGAATGCTGGCAGGTCAGCCTAGCTGGGCATAGCTTTGAAGTGTTGGTCAGCGAGGATGATTTGCTGGTCGATGGTGCAGAGCTGGACGTGTCGCTGGAATATACCCCCGGCGATAAGCTGGTGATTGCCGATGTGGCTGGGCAGGAATTGGCCATCAAAGTGTCCAAGACGCGCACGGGCTTTACCATGACCACGCGCGGCGCCATTCACAAAGTGACCTGCTTGCCCGGTCATATTGCGCCTTTGGCGGCGCATATGATTGAGAAGGTGCCGCCAGATATGTCGCGCTTCCTGCTCTGCCCAATGCCGGGTCTGGTGACGGCCATTCATGTGGCCGCTGGCGACAAGGTGGAAGCGGGCCAACCACTGGCAATTGTGGAAGCGATGAAGATGGAAAACATCCTCCGCGCTGAAAAATCGGGCGTCGTCAAACAATTGCACGCAAGTGCAGGCGAAAGCTTGGCCGTCGACGCCGTTATCTTGGAAATGGAATAAATCAGTCGCGCGGTGGTACGCTAAAAGGCCAGTGCCACCGCGCGGTGATCCAAGACCATATGGGCAGACCGGTCGGCCATGGTCAGGAACATCGCGTCGCCCCGGTCAGTCTGTTGGACGACCATCGCCGCCGTTACGCCCATCATCATTCCTGAGAAGGACGAGGCGCGATACGCATCCCATTGGCCCGCCAAATCCGCTTGTGGCACGCCATAGCGCTCTAGCGCGGCCTGATACCGGGCAATCAACGTCTTTTCCATTTCCAGACGTGTCGCCGGGTCCATCGCTGTGCCCAGATAATAGGCAATGTCGCTGGCGCCTTCGCCAACACCCACAGTTTGCCAATCCACAATGACAATGGGCTTTGCCGCATCCTGCGGGGCAAACAACATATTATCAGGCCGAAAGTCATTATGCGTCAGGCAACGCGGCCCGCTGCGCCCATCAATCCATCGCTTGATATTCCCCAAATAGGCATCGCCCACGTGGCGCATAGCTGGCGTGACGCGATCACCATAGCGATCACAAAAGGCAGGCCAGAACATCGCGTAGAGTGCTTCGCTGTCGAGAGGCGGGGGCACAGCCTTGGTGCCATTGAGCCAATCCTGCTGGTCGAGCAGTGGATCACCCCACCAAGCGGCATGGATAGAGGCTGCTGCATCCATTGCCCATTGCGCCTCTTGCTGGCTGGGCACGGCCAATTGATTGCCCGGCACATGGTGCGGCAGATCGTGCATCAAGAGAGTGAAATCATGGCTGTCTTCATCAAAGGCAATGTAGAGATGGTCTGGCACAGCCATGGGGCGCTTGCCCGCAAACAGCTGATAAAAGCGGCTCTCGCGAATATAAGTGAGGTGGGTCTTTCCCGTAGCGCGGCTTAAGGGATCATTAGATGGCAGCTTGGCGACAAGAGTGGCCGGGCCTTTTGGATGACCAGGATCATAGTCTAAACTGAGCCGATAGGTCGCTCCCACTTGGCCTGTGCCAATGGGTTGGGCGGAAAAGCCTGTGACGCGTGCGGGACTGCCGGCACGTTGAAGGCAATCCGTCAGCCAGTCTGCCGTAAACTCCGCCAATCCTAAAACCGGATTAGTCATTGAAAATGCTCGTCAGGCCCAAGGGCTCATAAGCGCCGAGAATTAACTGCTCCAATATGCCGGTGCCTGTTTCAGTTTTGCCGTCGAGCGTGAGATGCACCTTTGAAATGGATTGAATATGCAGATGGTCAGCACGCCCGGCAGTGATGCCTGCCAAGTCGATATCCTCTCTCTCAACGGCCAATGCGCCTTTCCAGCCACCATGTGTCCAGTCTGGATGGCCATAGCCAAGGCCGCGCATTAGAAACGGCGTGCCGGGCTCAAAGCGTGCCTCTAAAATCCGCCCATCCGGCAAGGCGGCGGAAAGCTCGGCCGAAGCCGCATGACGCCAGCCGGGCTTTAGCTCAACGTCAAGATGGCAATCCTCCGTCTCCAGCATGGCGTCCGGTGCTGCGCCATCAGG
>JBEEOY010000002.1:0-8481 GCA_041191345.1 Pseudomonadota bacterium | reverse complement strand
AAGCAAACAGACCAAATTTTGAGAGGTGGTAGCGGAGGAGGGACTCGAACCCCCGACACGCGGATTATGATTCCGCTGCTCTAACCAGCTGAGCTACTCCGCCCCAAGTCGCCGAAACTCTCGGGAAGCGCGCCTATAGGCAGGCTTTTTCGGCGGGTCAACAGGCCAAAGCAGGGCAATAAGAAATATCGCCCTGCCTGGCCCTAAATCTCGACTTGACTGCCCAATTCCACAACGCGGTTGGTGGGCAACCGGAAAAACTCCATTGCGCTTTCCGCGTTGCGCAACATCCAAGCAAACAGCTTTTCGCGCCAAATCGCCATGCCAGGGCGGGACGATGGCAATAAGGTCTGACGTGCAAGGAAGAAGCTGGTTTCCATCATCTTGATGGGTGGGCCACAGGTTGTAATCTCCGCCAGCGCAGCGGGAACATCCGGCTCTTCCATAAAGCCAAATTTCAGGATCAGTCGGTGGAAGCCCTGCCCCAGATCATCCATCTGGCAGCGCTTATCCGGATCCACAAAGGGCACGCCGGGAATCTTCACTGTCAGCAAGATCACACGCTCATGCAGAACCTTGTTGTGTTTCAAGTTATGCAGCAGCGCGTGCGGCACGCCTTCAACTGTTGATGTCATGAACACAGCTGTACCGGGGACGCGCGAGGCAGAGCTTGCGGCAGAATTGATAAAAACCTTCACCGGCATCGCCGCTTCACGCATCCGCTCCATCATCAGCTTGCGACCGCGGGACCATGTGGTCAGCATCGTAAAGACAATTAAGCCAACCACCAGCGGGAACCACCCCCCAGAAGGCACCTTTGTAAGGTTTGCCGTGAAATAGGCAGTATCCACAACGAAGAACACGGCCAGCAGGGGCAGAATGAACCAGCGGTTCCATTTCCAGATGTTCAGCAACAGCACGGCGAGCAGGCAGGTGTCGATGAACATCGCCCCCGTCACCGCAATGCCATAGGCGGACGCCAAATTGCTTGAACTGCCAAATTGCAGCACCAACAAAATGACCATCACCATCAGCGCCCAATTGATGACTGGAATGTATATCTGGCCGGCAGCGCTTTCGCTTGTATGCTGAATGCGCAAGCGCGGCATAAAGCCCAGTTGAATGGCCTGTTGCGTCAGCGAGAATGCCCCAGAGATGACTGCTTGGCTGGCAATGATTGTGGCAGCAATGGCCAAAAGCACCAGCGGCAGGCGCAGGCTTTCAGGCGCAAGCAGGAAGAAGGGGTTGAGGATCGCCTGATTGGCCTCTTGCGGCGTCATGCTCATAATCATGGCACCCTGCCCCAGATAGTTCAGCATAAGGCCGGGCAACACGATCCAGATCCATGAAATGCGGATGGGGCGACGGCCGAAATGGCCCATATCGGCATAAAGAGCCTCAGCACCTGTGACGGCGAGGACGACAGACCCCAAAGCCAAAAAGCCCCGCAAGGGGTCATCCGCAAAGAAGGAGACCGCATGGCTGGGCGACAGGGCCCAAATAATCTCAGGAGATTGAACAATGTGATAAATGCCCAGAAGCGCCAATGTGCAGAAATAGACGATCATGATTGGGCCAAATAAGGCTCCAACCCGCGCCGTTCCGCGAGACTGGAAGGCAAAGAGACAAAAGAGAATGGTCACTGAAATGGGCAGCACGAGCGGCTCAAAGGCTGGGCTGACAACTGCCAAACCTTCTGATGCAGATAACACCGACATGGCCGGTGTAATCATGGAATCCCCATAAAAGAGCGCGGTTGCAAACACGCCGAGCATAACAATCGGGACAGACCAGCTTTTGCCTTGAGCCTCGCGACTGATGAGCGCAAGCAAGGCCAAACTGCCGCCTTCTCCCTTATTGTCGGCCCGCAAGATCACCGTGACATATTTCAATGACACGACGACCATCATCGACCAGAAAATCAGGCTCAACACGCCATAAATATGCAGATGATCTGGCGGAATTGGGTGATGCCCGGCAAATGTTTCCCGAAAAGCATAGATGGGACTCGTCCCGATATCACCATAGACAATGCCGATTGCGGCAATCATCAACTTATGAAGAGGACCATGATTTTGATGGCCGTGCTCTTCAATGTCTTGATAACGGGCGGAATTTGCTGCGGACTCACTCATTGCGAGGACCCATTAAATGCGCGACATCGCCAAAACGGGGATGTGGCGTGATGAAAACGTCGCGCCCGCTAGCACGGTGCTGCACGCCCCGCAAATCATTTGGACGTGGCAGCGGGCGCCGTGGTGCCATTATCCAACAGACCCGCCCGGCCTAGATCAGCCAACAATTTTTGCCGGAAGGGCGCGTCTTGTGGAATTGTAGCGATCAACTGGCGAAAAACTGGCTTTGCTTCTTCCGCGCGACCATTTTGTGCCAAGGCCATCCCATAAAAATACAGCGCCCCGGGATAGCCAGGCGCAATCTTCAACGCTCTTTTGTAACTATAGTCTGCGGCGGGCGACAGAACACCACGCCCCTGCCCCACCATGGCATTGCCTAGACCCGTCCAAAGCGCTGCGCTATTTGGGTTTGATTTCAGCGCACGTTGCAGCACAGCGGCGGCCAAATCAGGCCGGTCAATCCGGAAGTAGCTGTCAGCTTGGGCCATGGCCTCAACCTCAGTCCCAAATTTCCCAATCAACTCACCCTGCGCCCCAGCATCTGCAAGGGGCATCGCGGGAACTTCAGGCTTAGGTGCAACAGGCGCACCGGCCAAATTGGGATCCCCCTGTAAAGAATAGCCAACCAGCCCGAGCGCAAGCGCAGCGCCCGTTAGAGACAGCGCGCCCTGCGAGACACGACCAAATTTCCACAGAACAGCAATTGTCAGCAGACCAATAAGGATAACACCAAAGAGCGCCATTAATGGGCCTTTCTGCGAATACGGCTCATCGCAAGCCCTGTTCCGAACATGAGCAGAACCAACGGAAGGCCCCATAACACCAGAGAAGATCCGCGAGTTGGTGGCGCATAGGTCACCCAATCACCATAACGCTCAACCAGCCACGCCCGAATGGCCTCTGGCTTTTCACCTTTCTGGATCCGCTCGCGGATCAGCGAGCGCATATCGCCCGCCATTTCGGCATCTGAATCTGCAATGGATTGGCCCTGACAGACAAGGCAGCGGATTGTGGCCATCAAGTCCTTCGCCTGACGTTCTTTTGCCGGATCTTTCAACTGAACATAGGCATAGGGCGCTGCATCCATACGAGAATCAGCCAGCGCAGGCGCGGAAAGCCCTGCAAGGATGAGCAGAAGCAGGCCCCGTATCATCATTCAGCCGCTTTCAATGCGGCGAGAATCTTTGGCACATCCTCGGCCCGGATGTCGCCCAAATGCTGCATCCGCACGACGCCCTTGCCATCAATGACAAAGCTTTCAGGCACGCCCGACGAGCCCAAGCTAATCTGCACTTGGCTTGAGACATCAGACCCAATCCGCGCATACGGATCACCATGCTGGCGCAGAAAGGCGACCACGTCTTCCGGCTTATCGCGAATGGCAATGGCGTGAATCTCAACACCTTGCTTCTCCAATTCCAAAAGAATTGGGGCTTCTGTGGCGCACGGCAAACACCAGCTGGCAAAGATATTGAGCAAAACGGGCTTGCCTGACTTTAAGTCGGCGCTGGAGAGACCCGGATGGCTGGCAATTGCGGCAGGCAAGGTAAAGTCTGGCACAGGCTTACCCACCATCTTTGAGGAGATTGTTCCTGATTCCGGGGCGATCAGGCCGCGCAACAAGACCCCTGCAAACAACGCGAACACCATTAATGGCACCCACAAAAGTAATTTACGCATGTGTGGCCTCCATATGGCCCCGGCGTTCCCGCCATAGCCGCCCCAATAAGGACAGCGCGCCGCCCAGAGCAATTAATCCACCGCCCAACCAAATGAGCGTAACCCATGGTTTCCACCACAGACGAAGCTGCCAGCTTCCATCGGCATTCTGCTTGCCAAGCACAGCGTAAAGCTGACCATCCCATCGCGTGGAAATCGCTGCCTCACTCGTGTCAGTCGGCGGGTTGCTGTAATTGCGCGCCTGCGGCTTCAGCGTGAATGGCGCAGCAGTGCCCCGCTGGGCTTCCATAGTGGCTTCTAGCGCCGTCCAATTTGGCCCGATCACTGGTGCGACCATGACCAAGCGAACACTGTACGGCCCCACATCCGCCGCCTCGCCTTCGCGAACGGCAACCAGTCGTTCCTTCATAAAGGCCGTGTCAGTCGCCATACCCGCAAGCGCCACAGCAACCCCAAGGTGTGAGACGACCATGCCCCATGTGAACAGCGGGGTGCGTCGCAAATTGCGGCCCCATAAAGGTGCAAGGCTGCCCGCCGCGGCCAAAGCCGCCGCCGACAATCCGAGCCAAGATAAAATGCTAATCTCTGGGGCCATCAGGCGGACAAGAACCAAAACGACAGCGCCAAAAGCCAGTGGCAGTGCCATCCGGCGGATCAGCGCGCTCGCCCCATCTCGCCGCCAGCGCATCAACGGGCCGGCGGCCATGGCAACAACCAGCAGCAGCGCCACAGACCCGGCTGCAGGGTTAAAATAGGGCGGGCCAATAGAAATTTGTTGCCCCATGGCCTGCGCCACAATGGGATAAAGTGTGCCAATCAGCACCACGCCGAGAATGACTGTGAGGAAGAGATTGTTGAGAACAAGGGCCGCCTCGCGGCTCACGGGCTCAAAGGTTGCGCCTTCGCGCACAGTTCCGACGCGCACCGCAAAGAGCGTGAGCGCCGCTCCAATATAGATGAGCAGCAAGGCCAGAATGAACGTGCCACGCTCTGGATCAACCGCAAAAGCGTGTACGCTCGTGAGAATGCCAGACCGGACAAGAAAAGTTCCAATCATCGACATGGAAAAGGCCACCACGGCAAGCATGATCGTCCAGGCGCGCAGGGCATCGCGCGTTGCCAGCACAGTCACAGAATGGAGCAGCGCTGTCGCCGCCAACCATGGCATGAGAGATGCGTTTTCCACTGGGTCCCAAAACCACCAGCCGCCCCAGCCTAATTCATAATAGGCCCAATAGCTGCCCGCCGTAATGCCAAGCGTTAAGAATACCCACGCGCCCAACACCCAAGGCCGCATGGCACGCGCAAAGGCCGGGCCAACATCTTTGGTCAACAGCGCTCCAACAGCAAAGCTAAAGGCCACGGACATCCCAACATAGCCAAGATACAGGGTTGGCGGGTGGAGCGCCAAGCCCGGGTCTTGCAGCAACGGGTTGAGCCCATTGCCATCGGACGGCGCCGGGTTCAGCCGCGCAAAGGGATTGGAGGAAAAGAGCAAAAAGGCATAAAACCCAAGCGCAATCAGCCCTTGAGCCATTAATGTGGCGATCAGCGTGTCACGCCGCACCCGACGTTCCAAAAACGCGATGCCACTCCCTGAAAGCGACAGGATCGCCACCCAGAGCAGCATCGACCCTTCATGATTGCCCCAAGATCCAGAAAATTTGTACAGCCATGGCTTTTCAGAATGGCTGTTATCGGCCACCAATTTGACGGACATATCTGAGATCATGAACAGATAGACCAGCACAGCGAAGGCGAATGTGGCTAGAACGCCTTGCGCTATTGCGACAGGCTTAATCGCATTTCCCAAATCAGGGCGATGCGGCATCTTTAGTGCCAAACCACCGAGCACGGATTGAAGAACCGCAAGGCCGGCCGCAAGCCACAAAAGCCCCAGCCCAATTTCAGCAATCATTGTGTCAGGCTACCTGTTTTGTGCATTTTGCCTTCCAATTCGGGAGGCATATAGCGTTCATCATGTTTGGCGAGCAGGTTCGTCGCGACGAAGCTGCCATCCCGCTGAAAATGACCCTCAGCAACCACGCCTGATTTTTCCTTGAACAAATCGGGCGCAATGCCTTTGAAACTCACCGGCACTGTCGCTTTGCCATCCTCCACAATGAAATGGATGGTGACTCCATCTGGATCATGGCGAATAGACTTTTCCTTGACCATGCCGCCCAAGCGGACAGCACGATCAAGTGGCAATTCCGATGGATTAACATCACCCGGCGCATAAAAGAATGAGGCTTCTTGCTTCAGGCCAGAGGCAGCCAGCAAACCAGCACCAATGACAGCGGCAAGTGCCAAGAGCGCAAGAATAAGCCGTTGCTTCTTCGCTTTCATTGGTCCTCATCCTTGCGCTCAAGCTCTGCCTCAGCGCGGCGCATGGCCAAATAGCTCCACAGGGTAACAGCTATCGTTGCCAAGCCCGTCAGCCCATAAGCCGCAATAATGAAAGGCCAGTGGTTCATGCTGCCGCCAATCGGCGCAACCGCGCCTCGCGCTTGGCTTCCGCCAAATTGGCACGCATCCGCATCAGCACGATCGCGCCGAAAAGTAACGAAAAGCCAAGCAATGTTGGGCCCAATGGCCAAAGGAGCTCTGGCGCAATGGTCGAACCCTTTAGCGTGATAGACGGGCCTTGATGCAGGCTATTCCACCAAACGACTGAGCGATTGATGATTGGAATATTTACAGCGCCAACAATTCCAAAAATAGCGGTTGCCCGGCTTACGCTGGTCCGCTCCTCGCTGGCATTGGCAAGGGCAATATAAGCAAAATACAAGAAGAGGAGGACGAGCATAGAGGTCATCCGGCCATCCCATTCCCACCATGTGCCCCAAGTGGGCCGACCCCAAATGGAGCCGGTAATCAGACATAGAGCCGTAAAGAGCGCTCCGGGAACAGCAATCGCGCGAGCAGCAACCCCTGCAAGCGGGTGACGCCAAACAAGTTGCACAATGCTGGCAATTGCAAGGGCCGACCAGCCCCCCATGCCAAGCCAAGCCGCAGGTACGTGAATATACAGGATCCGGACGCTATCCCCCTGCAGATAATCTTTAGGAGTGAGCATAAGGCCCGCATAGCTGCCGGCAAGGATAAGGATAATCCCAGCAATGAGGAACACGGGCGTCAGTGGACGCGCGAGCTTCAGGAATCGAGCCGGATTGGCGTAGGCGTGCATTTCGGGACGCGCTTTAGGCGACAAGATGTCTTTGCGAAAGGGGATTTCTTGCCTCACCCCCCTCAACTTTAGGTCTTGCAACCCGCAAACTCTTCTGGCCTTGAGAAAACGGCCAAAGGGACTCACGCCAATTAAGGGCGGACCAACCCGGGAACGAAAACACAGGAGCGGAATGACCAATGGGCATGCTCGACGGCAAAGTAGTTGCAGTAACTGGCGCCGGGCGCGGCGTGGGGAGAGAAATTGCCCTGTTGTGCGCAAAAGAGGGCGCCGCAGTGGTGGTTAATGATTTGGGCACTTCCGGTGAAGGTGAAGGCACTGATCTGTCTCCCGCTGAAGAAACCGTTGCAGATATCCGTCGTGCAGGCGGCAAGGCTTTGGTGAATGGCGCCAGCGTTGCCGACCCGAAAGGCGCGGCTTCGATTATTGAAGATGCCGTAAAGACTTTTGGTCGCATTGACGCTGTTGTAAACAATGCAGGCATTCTGCGTGACCGCATCTGGCATAAGATGAGCCATGAAGATTGGCAGGCCGTGATTGACGTGCACCTAAACGGCTGTTTCAACGTCTCCAAAGCGGCCACGCCGTATTTCAAGGATCAGGGGTCGGGCAGCTTCATCCACTTCACCTCAACCTCGGGCCTGATTGGTAATTTTGGGCAAGCCAATTATTCGGCGGCCAAACTGGGCATTGTCGGCCTATCGCAATCTATTGCGCTTGATATGGCACGTGCGGGCGTCCGCTCTAACTGCGTCGCGCCTTTTGCCTGGAGCCGCATGACTGCCTCCATCCCCGCTACAACTGAGGAAGAAAAGGCGCGCGTTGAACGGCTTAAGACCATGAGTGCTGACAAGATCGCGCCTTTGGTTGTCTTCCTCGCCTCCGATGCATCCAGCGAAGTGACCAACCAGATTTTCGCTGTGCGCAAGAATGAGATATTCTTGTTTTCGAAGCCCCGGCCCATCCGGTCGATGCACCGCAGTGACGGCTGGAGCGCCGAAACAATTGCGAGCGAACTCTTGCCTGCCTTCCGCCCAAGTTTTGCAGACCCAGCAGAACGGTCAGGCGATGTCTTCCCTTATGATCCTGTGTGATGGAGAGCCCTATGTCCGGCATGGACCCAGAAATTTTTGAGGCCTTTATTGATCAGCTGCGCCGCTATGTCCGCGAACGCCTGATCCCGGCTGAAGCCGATGTCATCGCGCAAGACCGCATTCCTGAGGATATCTTGCAGGAAATGCGCGATATGGGATTGTTTGGCATTACCATTCCCGAAGAATTTGGCGGGGCTGGCATGAATGTCAGCCAATATATCGAAACCGTGAAGCAACTCGCTTATGCGGCTCCGGCCTACCGCTCCACGGTATCCATCAACATTGGGATGACCGGCAGCGCGATCAAGAATTTCGGGACGCCTGAACAAAAGGCCCATTGGCTCCCCCGCATTGCCTCTGGCGAAATTGCCTGTTTTGGGCT
>JBEEOY010000001.1:0-8187 GCA_041191345.1 Pseudomonadota bacterium | reverse complement strand
TGCGGCCTGCCAGTTCCGCCAACATGCGGATGGCAGCTGCATCAAAGGGATCATCCTTTAAATGCTGGCGTAGCAAGGGCTCTGCATCGTGAAGCCGATTATCTGCAAGGGCGAGTGCCGCCTCAATCAAGCGGGGATTGCCCAGTTGCCGGGAAAAATCGGGCTGCGGCACAGCATCTGCCATTAGACGCGCTCTGCCTGCGAAATCGCATCGGCCGCCCGCAGCGCTGCCAAAATGCGCGTCAAATGCCGCAAATCGCGCACTTCCAAATCAACAATGAAGTTGTGGAAGCTGGCATCACGATGTTCCATCCGCAAGTTCAGGATATTGGCCTCATTCGCGCCGAAAATCCCTGCCATCACGGCCAGCGCGCCAGGTTGGTTGCGCACAATAACGCTCAACCGCGCCGTGCCGCCGTCTGATCCATCGCCCCAAGCCAGATCAAGCCAGTCGACATCCTGCCCCTCCGCCAAGATTGGGCAATCAATAATATGGACCTCAATGGCTTCATCAGGACGGCGCACGCCGACAATCCGATCCCCTGGCACTGGGCGGCAGCATTGGGCCAAGTCAAAGGCAACGCCGGGCCGCAGGCCATGAATAGAAATGGCATGGCGTTGTCCGGGCGTGCCGCCGGCACCTTTAGATGTGCTGCCGGGCATCAGCGCTTCCATCAATTGCGCATCCGTGATGGATTGCCGGGCAATCGCAATCATCAGTGCATCTTCATCTTTCAACTTCAGCCGCTTAATTGCATCTGCCAAGGCTTTGGCGCCCAATTTACTGGGCAAGCGGGCGGCAATTTCGTCATAGATATTGCGGCCGAGCGCAATCAGTTCATCTTCTTCCTTATTGCGCACAAAGCGGCGGATGGCAGCACGCGCCTTCCCCGTCACGGCAAAGCTTAGCCATACGGGCTGCGGCTCTTGCGCTCGGGATTTAAGAATTTCGACTTGATCGCCATTTTCAATTGGCGTGCGCAGGGGGACGACACGGCCATTCACTTTCGCCCCAACTGCCTGATCGCCCAAATTGGTATGGACAGCATAAGCAAAATCCACGGGCGTTGCGCCCTTGGGCAGCTGGATCAGCTCTCCCTTCGGCGTGAAAGCGAAGATCCGGTCTTGGTACATCGCCATGCGCGTATGTTCCAAAAGCTCTTCGGGGCTTTCGGCATGTTCCAGAATTTCGACAAGGTCTTGGATCCACGCCGTCTGCGCGACTGGCTCGTGAATATCGGCCTTATAGGCCCAGTGGGCAGCATAGCCATATTCCGCTTGGGCGTGCATTTCACGACTGCGGATCTGAATCTCAATCCGCACCTTTTCATTATGAATGACGGACGTGTGAAGCGACCGATAGCCATTGCGCTTGGGCGTTGAGATATAATCTTTAAACCGGCCCGGCACCATCGGCCACCGCTGGTGGATGATGCCAAGTGCCTGATAACAGCTTTCGGTATCGGGCAGGATGGCGCGAAACGCCATCACATCTGACAATTGCTCAAAGCTGATATGCCGCTCGGCCATTTTGCGCCAAATGGAATAGGGATGCTTTTCACGGCCCGTCACCTCGGCCTCCAGACCAGCGCGTGACAAAAGCATTTTCACGCCCGAGCTGATCCGCGCAATCCTATCCCCACCGCCTTCTTGCAGCTGCTCCAATCGCTTAGTGATGGAGGCATAGGCTTCAGGCTCCAACTCACGGAACGCCAAAGTCTGCATTTCTTTCATGAATTCATACATGCCAATCCGCTCAGCCAGCGGGGCATAAATATCCATGGTTTCGCGCGCGATGCGGCGGCGCTTTTCTTCATTTTTAATGAAGTGCAACGTGCGCATATTGTGCAGCCGGTCGGCCAGCTTCACCAAAAGCACGCGAATGTCATCTGACATGGCCAGCAAGAATTTGCGCAAATTCTCAGCTGCCCGCTCATTCTCGGTCAGCGCTTCGATTTTTGAAAGCTTGGTAACCCCATCCACCAGCCGGGCAATATTGGCGCCAAACAGCTTTTCAATTTGTTCCGGCGTCGCCAGCGTATCTTCAATCGTGTCGTGCAGGATGGCCGTCGCAATGGTTTCGTCATCCAGCTTCAGGTCGGTTAGCAAACCAGCGACTTCAATTGGATGGCTGAAATAGGGGTCGCCCGAGGCGCGCAGCTGCGTGCCATGCGCCTTCATGGAAAACACATAGGCTTTGTTCAGCAGATCCTCATCTGCCTCCGGATCATAGCTCCGGACCTTTTCGACCAATTCATACTGACGCAGCATAGCCCTATGTGGCGGACCCCAGACGCAAAAGGCAAGGGGAAAGCGGCGCTTAATGCGCGCGTGCGGCCATTGCGCCGCTCAAGATGGGCGGCTAGGGCAGAAAAGAAAAACGCGTCGCAAAAGGGGATAAGACGATGTCGAGCTTCACGCCGGTCATTTCTGCAACCGGCCTGTACACGCCGCCAGAAAGCATTTCGAACGAAGAACTGGTTGCCAGCTTTAACAGCTATGTGGAGCGGTTTAACGCCGACCATGCAGCCGATATTGATGCTGGTAAGGTTGAGGCGCTGCAGCCGAGCTCTGCCGAGTTTATTGAGAAAGCAAGCGGCATCAAGGCGCGTCACGTTGTGTCTAAGGCGCCTATTCTTGATCCCGACATCATGTGTCCGCGCCTGCCCGAGCGATCCAATGATCAGCTGTCTATCCTTGCGGAAATTGGCGTGGCGGCCGCGCGGGAGGCATTGGCCAAAGCAGGCCGCAGCGCGCAAGATGTTGATGCTGTGTTGTGTGCGTGTTCAAACCTGCAGCGCCCGTATCCTGCCATTGCAATTGAAATTCAGGACGCGCTGGGCATTCAAGGCTTTGGCTTCGATATGAATGTCGCCTGCTCGTCTGCCACCTTTGGCATTCAGACAGCCGCTGATTTTATTCGAGCGGGCAATGCGCGTTCGGTTTTGGTGGTGAACCCGGAGATTTGTTCGGGCCACGTCAATTGGCGCGACCGCGATAGCCATTTTATCTTTGGCGATGTGGCAACGGCCGTTCTGGTTGAAGAAAAATCAATGGCGCCTTCTGGCCATTGGGAAATTCTTGGTACCAAGCTCAAAACTGTCTTCTCGAATAACATCCGCAATAATTTTGGCTTTTTGAACCGTACCGCGCCGGAAACGCGCGACGACGCGGATAAGCTGTTTGTGCAAGAAGGCCGCAAGGTCTTTAAAGAAGTGGTGCCCATGGTGGCCGAAATGATTGGCCAGCAATTGGAACGCCTGTCGATCCCGGCGGACCAGCTGCGGCGGATGTGGCTGCACCAAGCCAATACAGGCATGAACCGGCTGATCGCGACGAAGGTTCTGGGCCATGAGCCCACCCCAGATGACAGCCCAACAGTGCTTGACGTTTATGGCAATACGTCGTCCGCGGGCTCGATTATTGCGTTCCACCAGAATAATGCTGATTTTGCAGCCGGCGAAATTGGCCTGATCTGTTCCTTTGGAGCAGGCTATTCCGCAGGCACCGTTTTTGTCCGCAAGGCTGCTTGATCCAGACCCTTGCAAACCCCAGATAGGTTTTATGCTGATCGAAACCGAAACCACGCCCAATCCGGCGACTCTGAAATTCCTGCCTGGCCGCGCTGTGATGAGTGCGGGGACGCGGGATTTTGCCTCGCCCGAAGAAGCTGAAGCCTCGCCACTGGCGGAGGCACTGTTCAATCTGGGGGATGTGGAAGGCGTGTTCTTTGGCCGCGATTTCATCTCAGTAACGGCGGGTCCGGGCGTGTCTTGGGCGCAGCTAAAGCCGGATGTCCTGGCAATTTTGCTTGATCATTTCGCCGCCAATCTGCCCTTATTCAAACCCGCCACGGCAGGCTTTTCGGTTCCAGCAGAGGATGCCGGGCTGGAAGATGACCCGGCTGATGCAGACATTATCGCGCAGATTAAAGAGTTGCTGGAAACGCGCGTCCGCCCAGCAGTTGCCAATGATGGCGGGGACATCATCTACAAAGGCTATAAATCGGGCCATGTCTATTTGAAGATGCAAGGCGCCTGTGCAGGCTGCCCCTCATCCACGGCCACGCTCAAAAACGGGATTGAGCAGTTGCTCAAACATTATGTGCCCGAAGTGACAGACGTTTTTGCAGTCTGACACGGGCTTTCAGCAAGGAAAACCACATGGCAGAGCCGCTTAACGCAACTGCGCTTGACCAATTATTCCGCGAGGCGCGCACCTATAATGGCTTTCTAAATACGCCCGTCACACGGGCGCAGATGGATGCAATTTGGGAGCTCATGAAATTTGGCCCCACATCGGCCAATGCCCTGCCCGCCCGTTTGGTGTGGTGCGAGAGTGACGCTGCCAAGCAAAAGCTGGCGGCGCTTGCCATGCCCGCCAATGCGGAAAAGATTTTGCAGGCCCCCGTCACGGTCATTATTGGCATGGACCTCGAATTTTACGAGCAGCTGCCTGAGCTTTTCCCCCACACGGACGCCCGCAGCTGGTTTGCGGGCAACGACGCGCTCGCCGAAACAACAGCCATGCGCAACTCCTCATTGCAAGGCGCCTATTTCATTATGGCCGCACGTGCTTTGGGACTGGATACGGGGCCCATGTCGGGCTTTGATAATGCGGGCGTAGATGCGGCCTTTTTCGGCGGCACCAACGTAAAATCCAACTTCATTTCGACGCTTGGCTATGGCGATCCGGCCACCATTTTTGAACGCTCTCCGCGCCCAGCTTTTGATCGCTTTAATAGCATTGTTTGATCCCGCATGATCCTCGTCATCGAGACTGCGACCACAGCCTGTTCGGTGGCCCTGCTCGATGGCGATGTCATTGTTGCGCATGACCATCAAGAGGGCGCCCGCGGCCATGCCGAACGGCTGATCCCAATGATTGCGGGCCTGCCTAATGGGGGGCGGGCAGACGCCATATTGGTCAATTGTGGGCCCGGCAGCTTTACTGGGGTGCGCGTGGGGCTTGCTGCGGCGCGCGCGCTGGGGCTGGCCTGGGACGTGCCCGTAACCGGCTATAGCACACATGCGCTTTTGGCCGCGCGGCTCTTTGCAGATCAGGATGATCTGGACGAAGCCCTGATTGCCATTGATGGCGGCCATGGCGAAGTTTTTGTTCAACCCTTTGCGAAACACGGGCTGTCATCCCTGGCGCCTTTGGCCTCCATGACCCCAGAATCAGTTCCGTTCTGGAGATGTGCGGCTGGCTCTGCGGCCTCAAAACTTAGATGTGATCGCGCCATTGCCGTTGGGCCTGATGCTCGCGATGCCCGCCTCTTGCCGCCCGCCCTAAAGGCCTTACCGCCAGAGCCTATTTATGGCCGTGCGCCCGATGCCAAGCCCAATCCATGACACATGACATCCACATTATTGCCGGCGATTTTCACAGTGTGGACCGGATCATGCCAGTCATGCAAAATGCATTTGATCCTGCTTTTGGCGAGGCTTGGACTGCTGAACAATGTCGGGGCCTGCTGTGTTTGCCTGGCACCATGTTGCGCCTGGCTGTCAAAGACTCAACTCTTCTCGGCTTCGTGCTCGCCCGCTATGTATTGGATGAAGCAGAGTTGTTGTTGATTGCAACTGACACTGGTCAGCGCCGCCAAGGCATAGGCAAACTACTGGTGAAATCGGTCGTTGACTGGTGCCAAGAAAATAGCGTCAAAAAGGTTATTCTCGAAGTCCGCTCGGGCAACGGCGCGCTTGAACTTTACACTAAATTGGGATTTACACAGATTGGAAAGCGCCAAAATTATTATCGCGGATTAGATAATAGTCATTTTGATGCTTTGACACTGCAGCTCAATTTGTGAATTGTATCTTAAAATAAAATAAACAGATATTTATTACTTTCTTAAATGAGAGGACATTGCACCCGGACCTTGCAGAGATGGCAGGTTTTCCGCGGCGCATCGCCAGATAAGAGACATATCATGACGGACACCAACCTTAATGAAACGCTGATTACTCTGACGGCAGATATTGTGGCCGCACATGTCAGCAACAACTCAGTTGCTGTGGGTGATCTGCCGCAACTTATTGCCAATGTGCATGGGGCACTGACCAAACTTGGCGCGCCCGCGCCAATCATGGTTGCCGCGCCCGAGCCGGCCGTTTCGATCCGCGCGTCGATCAAGCCCGATTACATTATCTGCTTGGAAGATGGCAAAAAGCTGAAAATGTTGAAGCGCCATTTGATGACGCATTATGGCATGACGCCTGATGATTACCGGGCAAAATGGGGCCTTCCCCGCGATTATCCGATGGTTGCCCCCAATTATGCCGAACAGCGCCGCAGCTTGGCCATGCAAATTGGCTTGGGCCGTAAGCCCGCCAGCCGCCGCCGCAAGTCAGCCAAGGCATAATCTAACCTTTGCGTTGAGAAAATCAGGGGCTAGAAGGCAGGAATGATCCTGTTTTCTGGCCCCGGATTTTTTGCATGAACCGCTATATTGATGTCGAGGCTTTGTGCCATGAAAAGGGGCTGCGGATTACCGACCAACGTCGTGTGATCGCAAAGGTCCTCTCCGAAGCAGCTGACCATCCCGATGTAGAAGCCGTGCATGAACGCGCTTCTGCAATTGACCCGGGCATCTCAATTGCCACTGTCTATCGCACCGTTCGCCTGTTTGAAGAGGCGGGCATTTTGGAACGGCATGATTTTGGGGATGGTCGTTCGCGCTATGAGGCGGCGGCAGAAGCGCATCATGACCATTTGATTGATGTGGAAACTGGCCGTGTGATTGAATTTGTAGATCCCGAATTAGAAGCTCTACAAAAAGTGATTGCAGAGCGGCTGGGCTTCCGTCTGGTAGATCATCGTATGGAACTTTATGGCGTCGCACTCGATCGTAAGAGTTGAGCGCACGCATCCGCGCGCCTTTGTGCGGATTGCCGCAATTGTCGCGGTGCTTCTGGTCTTGTTGCCCTTGCACCTGCTGTGGCGCCTCTTTGATCGCCAGTCGCCCATTGCGGGCCTGTTTCTGCGCAGCGTGGGCTGGATTGCAGGCGCTGATGTTAGCGTGACGGGATCCCCCATTCGTCGCAAAGTTTTGTATATTGCTAACCATATCAGTTGGCTGGATGTGCCGGCATTGGCGGGGCAAACGCGCTGCGCCTTTGTGGCCAAAGCCGATATGAAGCCATGGCCGCTCATTGGCTGGCTAACGACCAGCAACAACACCGTCTATGTTGAGCGCGAGGCGCGCCATACAGCCCATCACCAAGCCACCGCGCTGCAGCGTGGGCTGCTGTCTGGCCAGCCCATCACTCTGTTTCCCGAAGGAACAACGGCCGATGGCACTGCGCTTCTGCCGTTTCGATCCTCGCTCATTGCGGCCGTCACACCGGCCCCGGATGAGATTTCCATTCAACCCATTGCCCTCGATTATGGGCCAAGTGTGGGCGAGATTGCCTGGGTGGGGGAGGAAAGCTTTGGCGCCAATGCGCTGCGCGTTCTCAGCCGGCCAGGGAGGTTCCCGGTTCGGATCCATTTCTTGGCGCCGTTAAGCCATGAGGATTTTGCTGATCGCAAGGCCATTGCAGCCCATAGCCGCGCCGAGATTGCCGCCGCCTTAGGGCTGGGCTAGGGCGCGGGACATGACTCGACCAACACCTAAAAGCTTCCACGTCAAATCCTTTGGCTGCCAGATGAACGTCTATGATGGCGAACGCATGGCAGAACTGCTCGGCGCGCAAGGCATGGCCGCCGCGCCTGAAGGGGAAGCTGAGCTGGTGGTCCTGAACACCTGCCATATCCGCGAAAAGGCCGTCGAGAAGGTCTATTCCGACATTGGGCGCCAGCGCCGCGAAGATGGCAGCCGCCCCATGATTGCAGTGGCTGGCTGTGTGGCGCAAGCCGAAGGCACCGAAGTGACGGCGCGCACGCGCGATGTGGATATTGTCGTCGGCCCCCAAGCCTATCATGAATTGCCGTCAATGATCGCACGTGCTGCCGCTGGGGAACGCGTGCATGATCTCGATCTGCCAGGCCTCGACAAGTTTTCGAAATTGCCTGCGCGCCGCAAAACGGGCGCAACCGCCTTTTTGACGGTGCAAGAAGGGTGCGACAAATTCTGCACCTATTGCGTTGTGCCTTACACGCGCGGCGGAGAAATCAGCCGCAGCTTTGCCGCCATTGTTGATGAAGCAAAGGCACTGGTCGACGCGGGCGCCAAAGAAATCA